>JALGTT010000288.1 GCA_029821235.1 Candidatus Hebobacteria bacterium
TATGGCAGGCGGCCCGCCCTACAAAGAGTCGGGGGGATTGGCGGGAGAGCTATGGCGATCCACATCTTCAATACGCTGACCCGGCAGAAGGAAGAGTTCCGGACCGAGGAGCCGGGCAAGGTCCGCATGTATGTGTGCGGGGTGACGCCCTACGCGCCCGCCCACATCGGCCACGGCCGCTCGGCGGTGGCCTTCGATGTGGTGAGGCGGTGGCTGACCTATCGGGGGTATCAGGTCAGTTACGTGTACAACTTCACCGATGTGGAGGACAAGATCATCGCCGCCTCCCAGGAGGAGGGAATCCCCTGGAAGGAGTTGGCGGAGCGGTATACGGAGAGTTACCTCTCGGAGTTGCAGGCGCTGGCAGTGCTCCCGCCCACCCATATGCCCCGGGCGAGCGAGCACATCGAGCAGATCATCGCGCTGGTCCAGCGGCTGGTGGAGAAGGGGCACGCCTATGTGCTGGAGGGCGGGGATGTCGCCTTCCACGTGCCGAGTTTCCCGGAGTACGGCAAACTCTCCCAAAGAGACCTGGACCAGCAGATGGTGGGGGCGCGGGTGGAGGAGGACCTGCGCAAGCGGGACCCGCGGGATTTCTTCCTCTGGAAGGCGGCAAAGCCGGGCGAGCCGTCCTGGGAGAGCCCGTGGGGGCGGGGCAGGCCGGGATGGCATATCGAGTGCTCGGCGATGAGCGCGGCCTATCTGGGCGAGGTGCTGGATATCCACGGCGGGGGCTCGGACCTGATTTTTCCCCACCACGAGAACGAGATCGCGCAGTCGGAAGCCTGCACCGGCAAGCCGCTGGCCCGCTACTGGATGCACAACGGGATGGTGCAGGTGGCGGCCGGCGAGGCGGAGACCGAGGCCGAGAAGATGGCCAAGTCCCTGGGCAACATCACCGGCCTGGGGGAGACCATCGGCAGAGTGGGAGGGGCGGCGCTGCGATACTACTGCGTGGCGGCGCACTACCGGAGCGACATCACCTTCGACGAGAAATCGCTGGAGCAGGCGGCGGCGGCGCTGGAGCGGCTCCGCATCGGCAAACAGGCGGTTGATCGTCTGGCGCAGAGGGCGGCGGTGAAGGAGGGCGCGCCCGGGCTGTCTGACCTGCGGGAGACCGCGGCGCGGGCGCGGGCGGATTTCGAGGAGGCGATGGACGACGATTTCAGCACGCCGAGGGCGCTGGCGGCGCTGCACGGGCTGGTGGGGGCGGTGAACCGGCTGGCGGCGGGCGCGGGGGCGGACTTCGCGGTGTCCGAGGAGGGGCGGCGCGCTCTCCTGGAGACCGGGGAAACGCTGTCCAGTCTGGCGGGGCTGCTGGGGCTGAACCTGGAGGCGAGAGGGGGCGCCCACGGGCTGGAGGAGGACCTGATCCAGGTGCTGATCGAGGTGAGGCAGCAGGCGCGGGCGGCCGGGCAGTATGGGCTGGCGGACGCGGTGCGGGAGAGGCTGGCCGAGCTGGGGATCCTGCTGGAGGACCGGCCGGAGGGCACTACCTGGAGGCGGGGGTAGTCCTGTCGCGCCGGAGGATTGGGTGTCGCGATGTCGGCGCTTTCGCGCGGTTTTGGCACACACATCGGCTCGACTATTGACTCCCCGCGCGGGTTGCCCTATAATGTGCCCGTCCGGGCCGGTGGCGACGCAGGCCCGGTTAATGCTGAACTGGGAGGGCAGGGAGGCGCCTATCGAGAGAGTCAAATGGTATCCGCGGACGACGTTCCGCTTCACCGTCGTTTGATGTTTGGACTGTTGACGCGACTTCCAAAGGTGGAGGCGGCTCAGTGCCTGATACGTCCATGCGGGACATGCCGATGACTTTCCACGGCATGGTTGATGAAGAAGTAGTTCGATATGCGAAAGGCGGAAGCCTCCGGGCCACAGAGCACTTACTCTCGAAGTACAGGACTATCGTAGAGGGCAAAGCGCGCTCGTACTTCCTGATCGGGGCCGATCACGACGATATCGTGCAGGAGGGAATGATCGGCCTGTTCAAGGCGATCCGGGATTTCCGCAGCGATAAGCTGCTGCCGTTCCGGGCCTTCGCCGAGCTTTGCATCAGCCGCCAGATCTTCACAGCCATCAAAGCCGCAACGCGACAGAAACATATCCCCCTGAACTCATACGTGTCCTTGCACGCGAGTCTCTTTGAGTCCGATTCCGACCGCACACTGCTCGATACCATTGCGGAATCCGATAAGTCCGACCCGGAGCAGGTGGTCATCACCCAGCAGTTCTCCGACGACCTCCGCTACCGCATCAAGCGCGAGCTCAGCGAGCTGGAGTCCGCGGTGCTGCGCGGTCACCTGGAGGGGAAGTCGTACCAGGAGATCGCACACGAACTGCACCGCCGGGTGAAATCGGTGGACAACGCGCTCCAGCGGGCGAAGCGCAAGATCGGAAAGAGCATTCGCAAGATGATGCAGGCCGTCTAGGCCGGCATAAGATATCGCTTGGCAGGCAGTGCCGACGCAGGGCGGGGAGACTCGCCCTGCGCGGGGTTGAGGGACGTGTGAAGGAATGACGCACGAAGTATCTGAGGGGCATCCGGACACGGGAGTTTCCCTGCCCCCGAGGCGCGCGACGCCAGACTCCAGAGTTACCTGGCAGACCAGATCCTCGCCCGCTTTCTCCACGTGGACCAACTGTATCGCATCCGCGATGCACGCGGCCGGCCCCTGGCCGACGTGGCGGAGATGCTACTGGAGGGGGAGACGCCGGGGGTTTCCGGGGACCTGCGCGCACTGGGCGTGCAGCGCCATGTGGGGGACTACACCCTGTTTATCCTGGGGCTGTTCCCGGAGAGCCTGGACCGCATCCGCCGGGACTGGCGGCGGAAAGACGCGGTGATGATGCAGGTGGGCGGCCTGGTGGTGCCGTTCCGCGACCCCGGGGACTACTACCTCCACGCGGGCCGGCGGGCCTACGAACAGGCGGCGGAGATCGGCCGGGAGCAGGGCGTCCCCGAGGCCCCCGTGTTCGCTCAACTCGCCCGTCACTTCTCCACCTATTCCCAGGTGATGAACCTGGTGCGGATGTACCTGGACGCCGTCCCCGCCTTCCAGGAGAGCAGGCGGATCATCCTCTGAGGCGGCCGGCGGCGGCGCCGGGGATTGCGCTCCAGGCACGGGGGATTCCCGCGCTTCCCGTCGAAGGAGGCGCGCGCCATGGACCTGAACCGGCGCGAGTTCTTGAGATTGATTGGCTGGGGCGCGCTGGCCTGGCGGCCGCGCTGCCGGCGGCGGGGTCCAGGAGCGAGGAGGCGAGAGTGAAACCGGAGCCGAGCCTGCCGTTCAGCCTGACCCCGGACGACTTCTGGGGAGAGATCTCCGCCGCCGAGGGGAAGGCCCCCTTCCCCGAGGCCGCCTGGTACCAGGCGGAGGCGGCGGAAAGCGTAATGGTGTACCACGTGCCGCCGGGGGCGCTGGCGGGGGCGCGATATCTCACCGCTGACTTGCTGGTGGAGGGGGAGGCGATCGCGGTGTTCGCGCTCGCGCTCCAAGAGGGGGAGGGCGGACCGCGCTTCGGGATGATCTTCTCGGCCTTGACTCAGTGTGGAGCGCGGATGCGCATGCCCCTGGCCGCGGTGGACCAGAACCGATGGCGGCTGGAGCGGGAGGGGGCGTGGCTGAAGCCCATGTTCGGCGGGGACCGGGTTGACCTGACCAGGGTGGACCGGATTCTGCTGGCGGTGTGGCGGAAGAGCGAAGCGCCCGCGCGCTTCTGTCTCACGCCGATCACCGTGACCGCGGAGCCGCCGCCCGCGCTGACCGATCCGCTGCTGCCGAAGGGGCCGCTGCTGGACGAACTGGGCCAGAGCAGGCTGCGGAAGTGGCCGGGCAAGAGCGCATCGGCCGAGGAGGTGACGGGCCGGCTGCGGGCGCAGGTCGAGGCCGCGGACCGACACGCGCCGCCGGAGACTTTCTCGCGGTGGGGCGGCTGGAGAGCGCGGAAGGTGGAGGCCTCCGGCTTACCCATCACGACGGAGAGCGCTGGTGGCTGGTGGACCCGGAGGGGCACCTTTTCTGGTCGGCCGGGCCGGATGTGGTCGCCGTGGGGGAGTGCGCGGCGGCCTATGCCGGGTTGGAGAAGGCGTTGTCGTGGATTCCGGAGCCCGATGGAGAATTCGCCGCCGCCTACGCGGACCGGGGACCGCAGGGAAAGGCGCTCAACTACCTCATCGCCAACTTGATCCGCGCCTTCGGGGCGGATTGGCACGAGAAGTGGGCGCGGATCGCGCTGGGGGAACTGAGGCGGCTGGGGTTCAACACGGTGGGGAACTGGTCGGACTGGAGAATCGCCAGCGCGGCGGGGTTCCCTTATGTGCGGCCCCTCGACGAGGACTTCTCCGGCGTTCCGCATGTGTTCCGGGATTTCCCGGATGTCTTCCACCCCGACTGGCCCGCGGAGGCGGCGCGGTTCGCGGAGCAGTTGCGGGACACCAGAGACGATCCCGCGTTGATCGGCTACTTCCTGATGAACGAGCCCACCTGGGGATTCGCGAAGGAATCGCCGGCCGCGGGAATGCTCTACAACGCCCCGGCCTGCGAGGCCCGCAGGGCGCTGGCGGAGTTCC
>JALGTT010000289.1 GCA_029821235.1 Candidatus Hebobacteria bacterium
GGATGGTTTAGAATCCGTCCGTAAAGGCATAATAGTTACGCGACGATAATCCCTTGGTGGGGCGAACGTATCGGGGGATAGGAAAGGAAACGACGATGGCGGTCCGAGCGGCGGCCAAAACGAAGCCAAAGCCGAAGAAGAGGGCGACGCGGACCCGCTCCAGGGCGGCCTCCGCGCCCAAGAAATCGGCCAGACTTTCGTCCGACCTGCAGAAATACCGCGAACTTCTGCTGGCTGAGAAGGCGCGTTTGGAGGCGGAACTTCGCGAGATAGACAGCCGCACCGCCCGCCTCAACGAGTCGGAGCGGGCGAGCGAACTCTCCTCCTACGAGGATCACCCCGCCGACCTGGCCTCCGAGACCTTCGAGCGCGAAAAGGACCTGGCGATCGGGGAGAGCGTGGAGAGCCTGCTCAACCAGGTGAACAACGCCCTGGAGAAGATCGAGCGCGGCACCTTCGGGGTGTGCGACGCCTGCGGGCGGCCCATCAAGAAGGCGCGGCTGCAGGCGATCCCCTTCGCCACCCTCTGCGTCTCCTGCCAGGATCAACTGGAGCGATAGGCCATGGGGCCGTCCGTCGCCAGGGCGCGCCCCTCCGCTTGGTTCTGGTCTGTCTGCCTCCTTCTCCTGCTGGCGGATCAGATCACCAAAGGCCTGGTCCGCCACCACCTTGCGCCCGGCGAATTCGTCGCCCTGGTGGGCGACCATGTGGGCCTGCGCCTGATTCTCAACTCCTCCTCCGCCTTCGGTCTCATTCGCGCCCCCTGGCTCTCTCTGGCCAGCGGGATGGCGGTGCTGGTGGTGATCCCGGTCTACGTGGCGCGCGGGGTGTTGGGGAGGCATCCCCGCCTGGCCGTTCCCCTCGCCCTGCTCTTCGGCGGCTCGCTGGGCAATCTGGTGGACCGGCTGCGCTTTCGCGCGGTGACCGACTTCATTGACTTTCGCGTCTGGCCCGTGTTCAATATAGCGGACGCGGCGATCACGCTCGGGGTGGCGGCGCTGGCCATCTTCATTCTGCGGGAACGCCCAGGGGCAGAGGACCGTCCTCAGACCACCTGAGCCGGGGCGCGAGAGCCCGCCGGCGTCCGCGGGAGAGCCATCTTGCATCCAGTACTCTTTCACATCGGGTCGGTGACGGTCCGCAGTTACGGACTGCTCGTGATGCTGGGCTTCGTCGCCGGCATCTGGCTGGCGGCCGGACAGGCGAAGCGCCGCGGCCTTCCCTCCGACCTGGCGATAGACCTGGGCCTCTTCTCCCTGGTCGGGGGCATGGTCTTCGCCCGGCTGCTCTTTGCCGCCCTCAACTGGTCCGCGTACGCAGACGATCCCATCCACATCCTCTACATCTGGCGGGAGGGCGGGCTCAGTTTCCACGGAGGCCTGCTCGGCGGGGTGCTGGCCTGCGCGCTGCTCGCCCACCGCCGCGGGATCTCGTTCTGGACGCTGGCCGACATCGCCGCGCCCGCGCTGGCCCTCGGCTACGCCATCGCGCGGGTCGGGTGTCTGCTGAACGGATGCTGCTATGGCGGGCCCACCTCTCTGCCCTGGGGGATTCGCTTCCCCGTCTACCCGGACGCGGGCCTCACCACCCTCCCCAGCCACCCCACCCAGATCTACTCCTCCTTGGGCAGCCTGCTCATCCTCGCTATCCTGTTGCGGATGCGTTCCCGCCTCTCCGCCCCAGGACAACTCTTCGCGCTCTACCTCGCTCTCTACGCTCCCCTCCGCGCCGCCATCGAGGTCCTGCGCCGCGACCACACCGCCGTGCGCCTGGTGGACGGAATCACCCAGGCACAGGCGGCCAGCGCGGTGCTCCTGCCGGCGGCGATCATCGCCTTCTTCCTCCTGGGCCGCAGGGAAGCCAAGAGACGCGGGACCGAGTCGGATTGACCGTGAGCGAAAACGTCGCGCGCCTGCAAGTGACACGCCGGGAGACGGGAACCCGCCTCGACGCCTTCCTCTCCCACCGCCTCTCCCCGCTCACCCGCTCCCCGCTCACCCGCTCGCAGGCCGAACGGCTGGCCCGCGCCGGCAAGGTGTCGATCAACGGCCGGAGGGCCAGGCCCGGGGACCGCGTGCATGAGAACGACCGGATCGAGGTCACGCTCGCCGACGAACCCGCCGCCGGCCTTCCCGCCCTCGACATCGTTCACGAGGACGACTACCTGCTGGTGGTGAACAAGCCCCCCGGTCTGCTGGTTCACCCGGGGCCGGGCGGCGCCGCGCAACCCACCCTCGCCTCCATCCTCGCCTGGCACACGGCGGAATCCGGCGCGGCCGCGCTGCCCCGCGGGGGCCTCGTCCACCGCCTCGACCGGTTCACCTCCGGGCTGGTGGTGGTGGCCAAGACCGAGGAGGCGCTGAATGCTGGCCCTGGTGTGGGGGGTGATGCGGGAGGACCGGCTCCTGATAGACATTCCGGTGGGCCGGCTCCTGCGGGATCCGGCGAGGGTGGTCGCCGCGCCCGGACCCGCCGCGGCCCGGCGGAGCGTGCCGGCGGCCACCGACGTGCGGGTGCTGGACCGGCACGCTCGGATGACCTTGGTGGAGGCCAGGCTGCTCACCGGCCGCACCCACCAGATCCGAGTCCACCTCAACCACCTCGGCCACCCCGTGCTCGGCGATCCCGTCTACGGCCTCCGCCGCTCCCGGGCGGAGATGAGAGCGCTGGATGGAGTGACGCGGAACCTGGTGAAGGGGCTTCCCGGGCAGGCCCTTCACGCCCACAGGCTGCAGTTCCGCCACCCGGCGAGCGGACAGGAGGTGTCTTTCTCCCTCCCGCCGCCCAAGGCGATGGCGAAACTGCTTGCCCATCTGCGGGGGAGGGTGCTATGATGTGCCTCACGAGAGGCCGGTTCCCCTCGGGGCGTGGCCTCTCCCCATACCCAGGCGAGGAGGCGATCTGTGTATCCGGGGGATTTGCTGTACAGCGAGACTCATCAGTGGGCGCGCGTGGAGCAGGATGTCGTCACCGTAGGCATCACCCACTACGCGCAATCGCAACTGGGAGAAGTCGTCTACGTTGACCTCCCGCAGACCGAGGACGAGGCCCGCCGTGGAGAGCCTCTCGGCAGCGTGGAGTCCGTCAAGGCGGTGGCCGACATCAACTCTCCCGTGACCGGGCGCGTGGTGCAGGTGAACACCTCGCTGGACGACGCGCCGGAGCAGATCAACCAGGACTGCTACGGGACCGGCTGGCTGGCGAAGATCGAGGTCTCGGATCCGGCTGAACTGCGCTCCCTGATGAATGCCCAGCAGTACGCCCAGTTCGTCGAGGAACTGAGCGAGCAGAAGGACGCGTAGGGGAAAGAGACCGGGGGGCGCCCGTGGGCGCCCCCCGTATGCTATCCCACCACAGTCGTCTGGCGAGGGTGCGACTCAGTCCACCTTCACCTTGCGCGGCGTCTGCGCCTTCGCCCGCTCGCTCTTCGGCATTCGCACCTGCAACACTCCGTCCTTCAGGCTGGCCTTCACCTGGTCCGGCACCACCTCCGCCGGAAGCGGCAGGGTCCGCTCGAACCGGCTCCAGATCCGCTCCTTGCAGTGGAAGGTGCCCTCCTTCTCCTCTTTCTCCTGGCTCACTTCGGCCTTCAGCGTCAACTGCTCCGGGAGCACCTCCACCTCCAGGCCGTCCTTGCTCACCCCCGGCAACTCGGCCGAGACCAGGACCTCATCCTCGGTCTCCTGCACATCCACAGAGGGGACTCGCACACCGCCGTCCTCCTCCGTGCGGACCAAGGGCCGCCCGAAGAAACTCTCGAACAGGCGGTCCATGTCCCTCTGCATCCTCACCAGACCGCGAAACGGATCGAACTTCATCAACTCCGACATCTCGCTCACCCCCTTGCTCTGTGGGTATCTATTGCTTGCGTGCGTAGTATACCCTATGAGTCTTATATTGTCAAGTCTCCTTAGGCGTTCTTGTCAGGTTTCGGCGACAATTCCCCTGTTGAGGCGGGTCTAGAGGGGTGTGGCTGTTTGTGTGTGGCGCGCGGGGCTGGGTGTCCACAGGGCTGCTTCTCAGGGCATTTGCGTGTCCGTGGGTGTCCACGGGGTGGTTGTCCGTAGAGGGCCCGGCGTACTACTCCACGTCTTTGCCCCCGATTCCGCCCACCGTGAGGTTGGGGTCGGGGAGCCCGTTCCCGGCCGGATTGAGTTGGCGGGCCCGGAGATAGCGCACATGGCCGTCGGCGAACAGGTAGTTCCGCGCCCCCCGCCAGTCCCACCACCCGACCTGAGGCCTGCTGTGGCTGGTCAGCCACTCCGCCACCAGCACTTTCTGGCTGGGGTAGGTGACCCACTCCTCCCGCTGGGTAACGCACGAGAAGCGGTCCCGCTGCCACAGGTCCTCGGTGGTCATGCGGGAAATCTGCCCGGGCGTATGATAGAAGGCGGCCGAGTAGCCGTAGGAGGTGGCGTCCCATTTGTCCCTGGCGAGCGGGTCGCTCGGGCAGACGAGGACCTCCGGAGTATGGAGGGAGCGCATCGGATCCTCCGGGTGGGCCGGCTCTCTCTCCAACCGCTCACCCAGGTATTCCGCCAGCGGCCACCGCCACCGCCTCCCCATCCAGAGATACGGGTCGCCGGTGTTGGGATAGCACCCGTCCCAATCCGCCAGGTACATGGAGAAGGCCATCCCGATCTGACGCAGGTTGGAGACACAGGTGGTCCGCCGGGACATCTCCCGCGCCTTGGTCACCACCGGCAACAGCATCGCGGCCAGCACATGTAGCCGGCGGCCGGGGACGGGTCAAGCGATTCACAAAACCGCCGCGCGATCGCCACACAACCTTACCCTCTAGGCCGAGGACCCCGCGCCTGGGGGACCGAACGGTACTTTTGGCAAGGAGGCCCATCATGCG
>JALGTT010000290.1 GCA_029821235.1 Candidatus Hebobacteria bacterium
GTAGTCGTGGGAGGGGTTCTGGGCGGTGGAGGTGCCGGTGTCCCCGAAGCTCCAGTCCCAGGAGGTGGGATTGCCCGAGGACAGGTCGGTGAAGGCCACCGTCAACGGCGCGTACCCGCTGGTGGGATTGCCGGAGAAGTCGGCAGCGGGGGGCACGGGACCGCTGACTGCTTCATAGCAGCCGATGTCATAGGCGCTGCTCTGTGGGCGGGCGACGCCGTCCAAGTCGTCGGTGACCTCCGCCAGGGTGGTCCCCGCATCTATCGCCGGCGAGCCGGCCTTCAGGTGATAGTCATCGTTGGCGGGATCCACGAACAACTCCTCCGGAGTCGCGATGAAGGAGTGGGAGTCGAATCCATAGCTCTGCCACTCGGCGAGCGAGATCTTGGTCTTGCCGTCGTCCACGCTGAAGGTGTTGGTGACCGCGTTGTAGTCGCTTCCCCCCGCGACCAGCGCGCCGGGCCCCCAGGCCATGATACAGATATCGGCGCTGTCCGGAGTGTAGAGGATGTTGTTCTTGATCAAGTTGTCGGTCGGGTCAGGCGTCTTGCCCTTGGAGCTGGGGATGCGGATCACCTGGTAGCTGCCGGGGGCCATCAGGATGGTGTTGTTGTAGATCTTGTTCCGGCTGGAACCCTCCGCGCCGTCAATGGCGAAGAGCGTAATGCCCATGGAGTGATTGTTGTACAACAGGTTGTTGCGGACGATACTGTCGGACATCCCATCGAAGTTGAAGGCTCCCCCACCGCTGGCGAGGCTGTTCTCGCACAGCACGTTGTCCTCGATGGTGTTGAAGGACATGACCCCGTCACCCGGCCTGTAGCGTTCGTCCCCGTTGAACTGCACGCCGCTCTTCCCGTTGTGATGGGAGAAGTTGCCCACGACGGTTGCATAGTCGCCGCTGTTGCTCAAGTAGATGCCGTGGGAGGAAGCGTTGTAGGAGCACTCGTTGTACTCCACCGTGGGGTAGTAAACGTGGGCCATGAAGATCCCCAGGCTGTCGTTGTCGTGGCAGTAGTTGTTGCGCAAGACGTGGCGTCGTCCCACGCGCACGTCAATGCCGGCATAGCCGCCGCCGGTCACCTCGAGGCCCTCTATCACCCAGTCGGTCATCTCGACGCCGTCTATCCCCTCCAGCTCGATGCAGCTATTCTGCTTGTTGAGGGGGCCCGGCCCGTCGATGACCACCGAGGCTCCTTCCTCCGCCTTCAGCACGCATGGATTTTCGGGCGTGCCTGAGACCGAGTAGGCCTGATTGATGCGGCAGCCGACATAGGTGCCTTGCCTGACGATAATGGTGTCCCCCGGGGCGATGCTCTCCACCGCGTGCTGGAGCGTCGCCCAAGGTTCGGCGAGAGTGCCGGGGTTGGAGTCACTGCCGGTGGTGGCCACATAGTAGTCGGTGGCGAAGGCCTGCCCGAGCAGACAGATGCTCGCCATCAAGACCAGCACCGCGATAGCGCACTTCTTCATCTCTTCCCTCCTGATCCGCCTGGACTTGCTGGTGTCGCGGCCCCTCAGGCGCGATCACACTGCTGTCCGCCTCATCTCTTGTCCTATCACCTCCCCAGAGGGCCGACGTGGGATTCGCAGTGCCACATGCGCCTGGCTGTACGCCGAGATACTAGCGGTGAGGCCCCTCCCCGGTCCATACCAGGGCGACGCGGGGAATGGCCACATTTTCCCTCCGCCCGAGCTACCGCCCGACCAGCCCCTTCCGATACGCCTTGGGGGAGCATCCGGTGGCGCGCTTGAACGCGCGGGTGAAATGGGAGTGATCGCTGTAGCCCACTGCGTTGGCGATTTCCGCCAGCGAAAGGTTCGTGCTCTCGAGCATCTGCCTTGCCGCGGAGACGCGCAGGGCCTTCACATGGTCGGAGACCGACCGCCCCAGGTGCGCGGAGAAGAGCCGATTGAGATGCTTTGGGTTGTAGGAAACGGAGGCCGCCACCTCGGCCACGGAGACCGGCCGCCGGAAATTCTCCGCACAGAAGCGCAGCGCCGCCCGGATCACGCGCCGGACATGGGGATCCCCCTCACATACCACAGGCGACTCGATGGACCAGGGGTCGAGGATGCTTCCCCGCCGGAGGCGACGGATGAGAATGATGGAGAGGTACTCCAGCAAATTGAATACCGACCGCTGCCAGCCCCAGTCCCGGCGCTGCATCTCCGCCCCGATCGCCTCCGCCAGGCTCTCCACGTCCGTGCGCCCGATCACCTCAAGGCTGGGGCCCGCATATCGCGTGGCAGGGGGCGAGAACAGCGTGCGATCCAGGCGGACCACTCCATGCCCCAGCCCACACCAGAACACCTGATAGGGAAGGGGCGGCCGGGTGGGCAGCTCCACGTGCTCCACCCCGCGGTCTATCAGGAGCAGTTTGCCGGGGCTGAGGTCGAAGGTCCCGCTCTCGCTGACGACGCGGCACTCACCCTCGATGGCACAGACGAGTTCGTGCCACTCGGGCACATGTCGGTCGAATCCCTCCGGCCACTCCTTGGGAGGAGCCGACTGACC
>JALGTT010000291.1 GCA_029821235.1 Candidatus Hebobacteria bacterium
GCGAGCACGGTTGCGGAGGTCATCGCTCGCAGGGTGCCCTCCATCCTCGTGCCGTGGGGCGAGGCGAGCAGCGGCGAGCAGGTCAAGAACGCGGAACCCCTGGCGCGCAGCGGGGCCGCGGTGGTGCTCCCCGACGAGGAATTGACCGCGCCGCGGCTGGCGGAGGCGCTGCTGCTGTTGTGGGACCGGGAGCGCCGGGAGCGCATGAGCCAGGCGGCCGCGCTGTTGGGGCAGCCGGACGGGGCGGCGCGGGTGGCCGAGGTGGCGCTGGAGTTGGCCGCGAGGGCGCGGGCGCTGTAGGGCGGAGGACCTGTTTTCATGGCGACGCGCTTCGCATGCGTCGCCCAATGGATTCCTCGCGTTATTACGGCCGAGTGCCTGCGGCACTCGGGCTCGGAATGACAGGAAGGGGGCGGCGGGCATACTCCGCCTTCCTCCTCCGCGCAAGGCTACGGAGGACAAGCCGGCGGAGATATACCCGCCCTACAAGTGGGGTCGCGCTGTAGGGCGGGCACACCTTTGCCCGCCTCGCAAGCGGAGCTTGCGGAGGGTGGTTCGGTTGTGTGAGGTGGTTTGGCGGGGATGGTATCCCCGCCCTATCCACCTTCGTCCGCCTGCGGCGGGACTTCGGCGGACAGGCAAGACGGCCGCAGACTGCAAATCTGCCACATCCTACTTCGCCCAAGGCTTCGTAGGACAAGCCGGCCGGCGGACAAGTCTGCGCCACAGACAGGGAGGGGTGGGCAGGACGGCGCTACTGAAGGGGCGGCAGGTCGGCGTAGGGGGCGAGGTAGGGACGCCAGGCCGGGTTGCGCGCGGCGGACAGGAACTTGGTATAACTGATGTACGGGATGAACTTGGGCCTGGTGGGACGCCGCCGCAGTTTCATTCCCGCCTGCTCTGGAGTCAGGTTGCCCTTCCGGTTGTTGCATTTGGTGCAGCAACACACCACGTTGGTCCAGTCCGTCTCTCCGCCCCGCTCCCTCGGGATCACGTGGTCCAGCGTGAGGGGCACCTTGCGGGCCCCGCAGTACTGGCAGGTGTAGTTGTCCCGTGCGAAGACCGCCTTGCGGGAGATGCGGAGCACCGGGGTGGGCCTGCGGACATAGTGATTCAGCCGCAACACCGTGGGCATCTTGATCTCCAGGTGCGCGGACCGGAAGACGCGCGAATCCGTCTCCAATACGTGAGCCTTCCCCAGGCACATCAGCCCGAGGGCCCTGCGCACATTGGTGACGTTGAGGGGCTGATAATTGTGGTTCAGGACTAGTACGCCTTCCATCGTATCCTGCCGAGCCGCACCGTCTGCAAGGGCCCTGCCGGACAGCGCGGGCCCCGCCGCGGCCTTTCCAGATAGAATCCTATCGGAGCGGATTGGCCTTTGTCAAGGGCTCGCGATGGGGACGGTAGCCCGCTTCCAGCCGGCTGGAGGGTGGTTTTGTGGAGGAGAGGGCTTGTCAGGATTTGTGTCGGCTCGCGTGGGACAAGTCCGACGCCAGTCGCGTCTAAAGGTTGGATCGCCCCAGGGTCCCTCAGGGAAGGGTGGTCGCGCGTCGCAGAGGCGGCCCGGTGGTGCCAGTCTGATGAGTGAGGAGGTCACACATGAAGACAGCGGTCAGAGTCCTGGTTGGCATGATGTGCGGGCCGGTGGTGGGCGGGCCTGTGCTGTATCTATTCAGTGCTGTCCTGGTCGCCATCGGCATGGTAAACGCTCATTCGCTTTCCCTGAAGGCGAACCTGGACGCGGAGTTGGTGGGCGGTCGGCGGCATCTGCCTGACTTCGCTCACTGTGGCGATCAGCATCTCGAATTGGCATTCCCCTGGTGCGCTCCGGGTTGCCGTGCCCATCATCCTGATCATGGGGGTGTGCGGGGGAACAGCGTTCGGGGCCCTCGTCAATGCGGTGAGTGGCTGGGTCGGAGCGAGAATAGGGGTGCAGGGGGGCAAGGTCGGCGATTCCTGCTAGCGCGGGAGGGGAAAAGGGCGGCGGGCATGTCCGCCATACGATCGGCGGAACATATGGCTAGGCCCTTTGGCCGCCATGGCGGTCTGCTGTCGGCAGACCTAGCCACCTGCTCTGCAAATGGGGTCGCGCTGTAGGGCTGGCATTCCCATGCCAGCCAAGAGTCACTCCACAGGCAGGGTGTCTGTGCCACTGCAGGCCGGCCCTCACGGGCCGGGCGCAGGTTTGGGAACCTGCGCTACAGGGCGGTTCGCGTCGAGGTTTGCCGGTCTCATTGATGGCGACGCGCTTCGCAGGCGTCGCCGGATGGATCCCTCGCGTTCATACGGCCGAGCGCCGCAGGCGCTCGGGCTCGGGATGACAGGGAGGGAAGGCGGGGCGCGGAGACCCCGCCCTACAGCACGGCCAGCACGGCGGCGGGCATGGGAAAGCCAGCCCTACAGAACGGCCGGCGGGCGTAGGCACGCCCGCCCTACAATTCCGGCGGGAGGGGGTTTCCTGCGGTCAACCTTGACACATGCAAGCCGGCATTGCTAGAATCATCGGTACCGTCTGGAGAGTGAGAGTTTATGCCCATTAGCATCGAGAAGCTGCGAAGCATCGCGCCCAGCCTGCCTCGGTTCCTGGAGTTCGAGCGGGAGGTGGAGGGGAGCATCCGCCAGGAGCATACGGAGCGCATCCTCGCGCTCCAGGAGGCCAAGCGGGCCAGGGAACGGCGTGCCCGCAAGAAGCGGCTGCGCAAGATGCGCCAGATGCAGCAGCGGTAGTTCTACCCCTGCAAGGGATAGCAGAGACCGCGAGCCCCACCTGCGTGGGGCTCGCTCCGCAATCAGGGACAGACCATCGTGGACCCCGAGGCTCGCAGCCGATTGGAAACCGTGCTCCGGTTCTTCCAGGAGCACAACCTGGACGAACTGGTCATCGAGGAGAGCGATTTCAAAGTCAGGTTGCGCTCCTCGCGGGCCGCGTTGCCGCAGGCGCCCGCGCCGGCCCCTCCCGATCCGCCGCCCAGCGCTCCCGCTCCCCCGCGGGAGAAACGCGAAGGGGGGCCGCGCACGGTGGCCGTGCGCTCCCCGCTGATCGGCGTCTTCTATCGCGCGCCCTCGCCGGATGCCGACCCGTTCGTGGAGATCGGCGATCTGGTGGAGGAGGGGCAGACCGTCTGCATCGTGGAGGCGATGAAGGTCTTCAATGAGATCAAGGCCGAGTGGAGGGGCCGGGTGGTGGCCATCCCCGCGGAGGACGGCAAACTGGTGCAGGCCGGTGAGCCATTAGTGGTATTAGCATTTGTGAACGACTAGGCGCGAGGTACACCACATGGCCGGCGAGCCCATCTATATCGGCATCCTCGGGTTCGGAGTGGTAGGCTCCGGCACCTACGAGACCCTCGTCTCCAATCAGGAGAGCATTGACCGCAAGGTCGGGCGGCCGGTGAGGGTGAAGAAGATCGCCGACCTCGACTGGAGCACTCCCCGCCAGGTCTCCGTTCCCCCGCCCCCGGAGATGCAGTCCACCGACGCCGCGGAGGTGATCTCCGACCCGGACATCTCCATCGTGGTGGAGTCCATCGGAGGGGTGAATCCCTCTCTGGAGTTTCTGCTCGCCGCCCTCCGCGCGGGCAAGAACGTGGTCACCTCCAACAAGGAACTGGTGGCGCGGCACGGCGAGGAGCTGTTCGACGCGGCCGCCGCGGGCGGGTGCGACCTGATGTTCGAGGGAGCGGTGGGAGGAGGCATTCCCATTCTTCGCCCGCTGAAATCCTGCCTGGCAGGCAATCGCATCACCCGCGTGATGGGCATCGTCAACGGCACCACCAATTTCATCCTCTCCCGCATGGCGGAGATGGGGGCCGACTTCGCCGATTCTCTGGCGGAGGCGCAGCGGTTGGGTTACGCGGAGCCCGACCCCACCAATGACATCGAGGGCTACGACGCGGTGTTCAAACTCGCCATTCTCTCTTCCATCGCCTTCGAGACCCGGGTGCCGGTGGAGAGCATCTACCGGGAGGGAATCACCAACATCACCGCCCGCGATATGGAGTACGCGCGGGAACTGGGGTTCGCAGTAAAACTGCTGGCGATCGGAGTGGAGAACGACGGAGCGCTGGAGGCGCGCGTCCACCCCACC
>JALGTT010000292.1 GCA_029821235.1 Candidatus Hebobacteria bacterium
GCGGGACGGGGAGACGTTGCGCGGGGGAGTTGATTCTGGTACTATGACCGTTACTTAGTGCCGTAAGGCACTAAGTCATTTCGGGGCCGGCGGCCCCGGCGAACACGCCAAGGAGGAGCAAGATGGCAAAGACGCTGGAGGAGATCAACGACAAGATCAGACGCGGGGAAGTGGCGGTGGTCACCGCCGAAGAGATGATCGAGATCGTCCGCGAGAAGGGCGCGAAGGAAGCGGCGCGCGCCGTGGACGTGGTGACCACCGGGACATTCGGCGCGATGTGCTCCTCCGGCGCGATGATGAATGTTGGGCACTCCAAGCCGCGCATCAAACTGGGCGGCGGGCAGGTGACCCTCAACGGGGTCCCCGCCTACGCAGGCCTGGCCGCGGTTGACATCTACCTGGGGGCGACCGCGCTCCCGGAGGCCGACCCGCGGAATGCCGTCTACCCGGGCGAGTTCCGCTACGGCGGCGGCCACGTGATCGAGGACCTGGTGGCGGGAAAAGAGGTGCTGCTGGAGGCGGCCACCTATGGCACCGACTGCTACCCGCGCCACCAGATATCCACCTTCATCACCCTCCAGGACCTCAACGAGGCCTACCTGTTCAATCCCCGGAATGGATACCAGAACTACAACGTCGCGGTGAACCGCTCGAAGCGCACCATCTATACCTACATGGGAACCCTGCAGGCCGATCTGGGGTCGGCGAACTATTGCAGCGCGGGGCAACTTTCGCCCCTCTTCAACGATCCCTTCTACCGCGCGACGGGGATCGGCACCCGCCTCTTCCTGGGCGGGGGCACGGGATATGTGGTGTGGCAGGGCACTCAGCACAGCCCGGGCACGAAGCGGTCGGACAAAGGGCTTCCCCTGGGCGGCGCGGGCACGCTGGCGGTGATCGGGGACCTGAAGCAGATGGCCGCCCGCTACTTGCGGGGGGCCAGTTTCCGCGGCTACGGCACCTCGTTGATGGTGGGCCTGGGGCTGCCGATTCCGGTGCTGGACGAAGAAGTGGCGGCCCAGACGGGAATCTCCGACGAGGAGATCCTCGCCCCCATCGTTGATTACAGCAGCGCCTATCCCAACCGGGAGCCCGAGGTGCTGGGGCATGTGAGCTACGCCCAGCTCAAGGCCGGGACCATCGAGGTCGCCGGCAAGACGGTGCCCGCGACTCCGCTGTCCAGTTACCCCCGCGCGAGGGAAATCGCGGAGACGCTGAAGGAATGGATCAGCGCCGGCAAGTTCGAGCTGACCGCGCCGGTGGCTCCCATCCCCGGGGCGGAATCCGGCCAGGTGATGAAGCCGATGCCCGACCGGCCGCCCACCGCGGGAGTCGAGTGAGAGGAGAGAAGATCATGGAGGTCACCCATCGCATAGTGTTGCGTTTTCCACCCGCGGTCAGCGGAAAGCCCATCGTCTACCGTCTGGTCCGCGACTTCGACCTGGTGTTCAACATCCTGAAGGCCACCATCGGCCTGGAGGACCAGGGCCTGATGGTGATGGAGATCACCGGGGACGAGGCCAACTACCGTAAAGCGACCGACTACCTGTCCAAGCAGGGAGTCCGGCTGCAGCCGCTGTACCAGGACATCTCCAAGGACGACGATGCCTGCACCGACTGCGGCGCGTGTGTGGGGGTGTGTCCGTCCGAGGCGCTGCGGATCGAGCGCCCCTCCATGAAGGTGGTGCTGGACCCGGACAGTTGCGTGGCCTGCGGCGAGTGCATCACCGCCTGCCCGGTGCGGGCGATGAAGCTGACCTTCTGAGCCAGCCATGCCCTACGTGGACCGCACCTATCGAAGGTGGCCGGAGAGCGAACTGCACACCTTCCAGGTGCGGGTGGCGGAGTCCGATCTGTGGATCAGCGCGGAGCGCCCACTCGCCGACGAGGCGGAGCGGGCGCTCCGTTCCGTTCGCGCGGACCTGGAGCAATACCTGGAGCGGGACCCCGACTTCGCCGGCTCCCTCAAGCCCCGCATGCCGCTCGCCGGCGCGCCTCCGGTGGTGCTGGACATGACCGACGCGGCCAGGCTGTGTGATGTGGGGCCGATGGCCGCGGTGGCGGGCGCGGTGGCCGAGCGGGTGGGCAAGGCGCTGCTGTCGGAGACAGGCCAGGTGATGGTGGAGAACGGGGGCGACATCTTCATCTACACCATCCAGCCCCGGGTGGCGGCGATCTTCGCCGGCGAGTCTCCGCTCAGCGGCCGGGTGGGGATTCACATCCGCCGGATCGCACAGTCTGTCGGCCTGTGCACCTCCTCCGGCACGGTGGGGCCTTCCCTGAGTTTCGGGAGCGCGGACGCGGCGGTCGTGCTCGCCGACTCCACCCCCCTCGCCGACGCCGCGGCCACCGCCCTCGCCAACCGCGTGCAAGAACCCCCCGATATCCAGCCCGCGTTGGAGACCCTGCAGACGATCCCCGGCATACTGGGGGGCGTGGTGATCGTGGGCGAACACCTGGGCGCTTGGGGAGAGGTGGAACTGGAGCGGATAGAGGCGGGGTGAG
>JALGTT010000293.1 GCA_029821235.1 Candidatus Hebobacteria bacterium
ACCGTGATCCTGGAGCCTCCCGCGGTGGGGGATATGATCGCCTTCCTGGGGTATATGGGGTTTGGCGCGCTCGCCTTTCAGGAGGGGCGCTCGTTCCTCTCCGGCCGCATCGGGGAAAAGGTGACGGGGGACAACATCACCATCTACGACGATCCCCTGGACCCGCGGGCCATGCCGCTTCCCTTCGACTGGGAGGGGGCGCCAGCGCGGAAGGTGACCCTGATCGAGAACGGAGTGGCGCGCGGGGTGGTGTACGACTCCTATACCGCGCACAAGGAGGGCAAGCAGTCCACCGGGCACGCTACCCCCGCCCCCAGCACCCACGGCCCCTATCCCTCCCACCTCTTCCTCGCGCCCGGCGACCGCTTCCACTACACCAACATCGTGCACGAGAAGGAGACCATCATCACCGGTATGACCCGGGACGGCACATTCCTGATCGAGAAGGGCAAGATAGCCGGGCCGCTGAAGAACCTCCGGTTCACACAGAGCATCGTGGAGGCCCTGTCCAATGTCTCCATGATCGGGAAACACGCTGTGCTCACCGAGCACGCGTTCGCGCCCGCGCTCAAGGTGGACAAGTTCGCCTTCACCAGTTAGGGTGGCTGGCCCAGCGAACCGAGAATACGAACGAGACAGAGGGTGCAATGAGCAACGAGATACGCGTCCGGATGGAGCAACGAGATACGCGTCCGGATGGCGCCGTCGCCGACCGGGCTGCTGCATATCGGAACCGCGCGCACCGCGCTCTACAACTGGCTCTTCGCCCGCCACCACGGCGGGACGTTCGTGCTGCGCATTGAGGACAGCGACCGCACGCGATCCTCGCAGGAGTATGAGGAGAACATCCTGGACGGCCTCAGGTGGCTGGGCGTCGAGTGGGACGAGGGCCCCGAGGTGGGCGGTTCCTTCGGCCCCTATCGCCAGTCGGAGAAACTGGCGCGCTACCGCGAGGTGGTGGATGGCCTGCTGGCGCGCGGGCTCGCCTATCCGTGCTTCTGCACCCCCGAGGAACTGGCGCAGCGCCGCAAGGAAATGCAGAAGCAGGGGCTGCCTCCGCGCTACGACCGGCGCTGCCGCGCCCTGTCGCAGGAGGAACGCGAGCGATTGATCGCGGCGGGGAAACCCCACGCGGTGAGGTTCGCGGTTCCGGACGATGGCTCAGTTGCCTGGAACGACCTGGTGAGAGGCGAGGTGGAGTTCGAGAACAACGCGCTCGACGACTTCGTGCTGATGAAGGCCGATGGCTTTCCGACCTACCTGCTGGCGGTGGTGGTGGACGACCACGACATGCGCATCTCCCACATCATCCGCGGCGAGGACCTCATCTCCGCCACCCCGCGGCAGTTGCACATCTACGGGGCGATGGAATGGCCGCGGCCGGAGTTCGCGCACATCCCGCTGATCCTCGCGCCGGACCGCTCGAAACTGTCCAAGCGGCACGGGGCGACCGCCATCAGCGAATACCGCGAGATGGGATACCTGCCGGAGGCGCTGGCCAACTTCATCGCGCTGCTGGGCTGGTCTCCGGGGGATGACCGCGAGGTGATGACCAAAGAGGAGATGATCGAGGCGTTCTCCCTGGAGGGCATCGGGAAGTCGGGCGCGGTGTTCGACATCGAGAAACTGAACTGGATGAACGGGGTCTACCTGCGCCGGCTCACCCCGGAGGAGTACGTAGCGCGGGCGCGGCCGTTCCTGGAGAAGGCGGCGCTTGTAGGGCGGGCGTGCCCACGCCCGCCGGTTGATGACCAGTACATCACCAAGGTCCTCCTCCTGGAGCAGGAGCGGGCGAAGACCCTGGGCGAGTTGGTTGACTTGGTGGCGTTCTTCTTCAAGCGGCCGGAGTCATACGACGAAAAGGGCGAGCGCAAGTGGTTCAAGCGGGAGGGGGCGGCCGAGTTGCTGGCCGCCGCGGAGAAGAAACTGGCGTCGCTGGAGCCATTCTCCGTGGAACAGATCGAGGCCGCCGTGCGCGGCCTCGCCGAGGAACTGGGGTTGAAGGCGGGGCCGGTGATCCACACCATCCGGCTGGCCGCCACCGGGCGCACAAAAGGCCCCGGCCTGTTCGAGCTGCTGGAGGTGCTGGGCAAGGAAGAGGTCCTCGTCCGTCTGGCGGCCGCGCGGGAGTATGTGCAAAAGGCGGCGGAATAGAGGGTGAGGGGCGCTACTGGTCGGGCACGAACTTGGGCACGTGGTGCAAGAACTCGGCGTGGCCGTCGCAGAAGATGAAGTTGGCGGCTCCCTGGTGGCGGAGGGCGACGTCGGACTCGTCCCCCGTGCAACCCCCCTTGCTCTCGTACAGCAGGACGGTGTCGGCCGGGTTGATGATCACGCGGTGCTTCTGCACGTACGCGCTGAAGGCATAGGTGCCGCCTTCCGGGCACTTCCAGAGGTCCTCCTTGGATTTCCGCGCGATCTCCCCCTCCGGGATCATCCAGTTCATGCCTATCTGGCGCATGTTGTTGAGGCAGGTGCTGGCGCGCGCCCGAATTACCGCCTTCCAGGCGGCCGCGAAGACCAGGCCGGCGAGGACGCCGATGATCCCCATCACCACCAGCAGTTCGGCCAGGGTGAAGGCGCGCTTTCCGTCACATCTGCGCACGCTTTTCGTCACCAGGGGAGATGGCATGAAGTGGCATTTCCACGGTCCTTGCGCACATCCTTCGCCTGAGCAAGCAAACGGTCATTATTCGGGGAGGGGTTTTGGGCTCGCGCGTAGTAGGCCGAAGCGCCCGAAAGAGGTATCTTGTTTACGGACGGGTAGGTCCGTGATATGATACGGGGCGCCGCGTCGCCGCACCCGCAGAGAGGGGGAAGGGCGAGGGACGGCGGCGCACAGCTCTCCGTATGCAGCAGGCCCGACCGGAGGCCCTTTGGGGCGCCGGGAGGCGGCGGGCAGAAACAGACGAAGGAGGCTTTTGTGGTGAAGGCGAGCGGCCCCCGGTTTGTGCACCTTCACGTCCACACCGAGTATTCGCTTCTCGATGGCGCGTGCCGGGTGGAACACCTGGCCGAGCAGACGAAGAACCTGGGCATGGAGGCGGTGGCCCTCACCGATCACGGCAACCTCTACGGCGTAAT
>JALGTT010000294.1 GCA_029821235.1 Candidatus Hebobacteria bacterium
ACGACGCGGTGGTTGAGGAGGTCAATGGTCACGAGTTTGCCGCGGACGTGGCGCTGCTCGCCGAACAGCGTCACCAAACGGTATCCATCCCCCTCGGGGGTGATGGAGGTGACGTCTGCGAGCACCAGTTGCTCGCCCTCCGGAGTTGCCAGAAACACCTTAGACTCGCACATGGCGTCTCCAGACACGCGCGTCGGTCGGCGTCGGCTATGACTGCGGCGAGGGGCAGAAACGGCGCTACCAGCAAATACCGATCAGCGCGGCTCGTCGTGTCATTTCACACAAACCAGCCCGATCCTGACGACCGGGCCGGCTAGGGTATCACGGTCATGCAGATGCCAGTTTCTCTACTCCCCCTCGATCTCCTCTCCTCTTTGTCCTGGAAAATCAATACTTCCGAAGGCCTCCTCCCCGGGGAGATCCAGGCATCAGCAAATCCTCGGCATCTCCTCGCCCACGTGGCGGTCGAGAATCCGGTGGGATCCCATGGAGGTCTTCAGCAGCACCCGCCCGGGGCCCGCTCCCCGCACCCGTCCGATGACC
Source organism: Candidatus Hebobacteria bacterium (assembly GCA_029821235.1). Classification (GTDB taxonomy): domain Bacteria; phylum Armatimonadota; class Hebobacteria; order Hebobacterales; family Hebobacteraceae; genus S016-27. Next base: position 544 of record JALGTT010000294.1, read on the forward strand.
GCCGCCTCCCCTCCCAGAGGATGGGAGCGCAGGGCGTGCAGAGCCGCCTCCGCCTCCCCGGCGGGCGCGATCACCACCAGTTTGCCCTCATTGGCCGCGTAGAGCGGATCCAGGCCCAGGAGTTCGCAGGCGGCGAGCACGCTCGGGCGAACCGGCACCGCGGCCTCCTCCACCTCGATCTCAACCCCGGATTGGAGCGCGATCTCGTTGAGGGCGGTGGCGAGCCCGCCCCGGGTGGGATCCCGGAGCACGTGCACGCTCGACACCGCTTTCAGCAGGGAGGCGGCCAGCCCTGCCAGGGGCGCGCAGTCGCTCACGATCTCGGAGGCGAACTCCAATCCCTCCCGGCGCGAGAGCACCGCCAGGCCGTGGTCCCCCACCGGGCCGGAGACCAGCACCACGTCTCCGGGCTGCGCGTTCCCACCCGACACGGCCACTCCCTCCGGCACCTCCCCCACCCCGGAGGTGGTGATGTACACCTGGTCCGCCTTTCCCCTCGGCACCACCTTGGTATCTCCGCATACCACCTTCACCCCCGCCTCCCGCGCGGCGGCGGCCATGGAGTCCACCACCCGCTCCAGGTCGGAGATGAGCAGCCCCTCCTCCAGGATGAAACCCGCGGAGAGAGACAGAGGTCTCGCCCCGGCCGCGGCGAGGTCGTTCACCGTTCCGCATACCGCCAGCCGCCCGATGTCCCCGCCGGGAAAGAAGATGGGGTCCACCACGAACGCGTCCGTGGTGAAGACAAGGCCTGTGGGGCGGGCATCCCCTTCGCTCGCGGCGATCCGCGCGCTGTCATCGCCCGGCGGCTCCCCCGTCCCCAGGCGGGAGACGAAGACGCGCGCGACCAGTTCGGCCATCAACTGGCCGCCGCCGCCGTGCGCGAGGAGAATGCGCTCTTCGCTCATACCCTCAATCCCTTCGATACCGATACCACGCCTGGCACGCGCCCTCGCTGGACACCATGCAGGCGCCCACCGGGTTGGCGGGCACACAGGTCCGGCCGAACAGTGGGCACTCAGGCGGGTCAATCGCCCCCCGCAGCACATCCCCGCACCGGCATCCCGGCGGTTCCTCGGCAGGGGGCACCTCCACCTCAAACCGCCGGTCCGCGTCGAATTCGGCAAACTCGTCCCGCAGGGCCAGTCCGCTCAACGGTATCTCGCCCAGGCCGCGCCAGCGCGCGTCCACAGGCCGGAAGACCTTTCCCATCAGTTCCTGGGCGCGGCGATTGCCTTCCGGCTTCACCGCGCGTCCGTATTCGCTCTCCACCTCCGCGCGCCCCTCCCGGAGCTGCAGCAGCAGCAGTTCCACCCCGCGCAGGATGTCGGCCGGCTCGAAACCGGCCACCACGCACGGCCGCCCGGAGGCGGCCACCGGCCGGTAGGCATTGCTGCCGATGATCACGCTCACGTGCCCCGGGCACAGGAAGCCGTCAATCTCCGGACCGTCGGAGGCGGGCCCCGCCGAAGGCGCATCCTCCCCCGGAGAGCCGCGCAGCCGAAGGCTCGTGTGCCATACCAGGGCCATCATGGCGGGCGGGATCAGCTTGTGCGCGCAGAGGACGGAAAAATTGTCCAGGCCGCGCCGTTCCGCCTCCGCGATCGCCAGGGCGACGGCGGGCGCGGTGGTCTCGAACCCGATCCCGAAGAAGGCCACCTGCCGCTCCGGCCGGCGCTCTGCGGCATCCACCGCGTCGAGGGGAGAGTAGACCACGAGGACGTCCACGCCCTCCGCGCGCGCCTGCTCAAGGCTCTCCCGGCTGCCGGGGACGCGGATCATGTCCCCGAAGGTGGCGAGCGTTACCCCCTCCAGTCTCCCCAGCGCGATGAACCGGTCAATCTGGTCCTGGGGGGTGACGCACACCGGACAGCCCGGCCCGGAGATGAGGCGGACGCCCTCGGGAAGCGCGGCCCGCAGTCCATGCCGCGCGATCGCCACCGTGTGCGTCCCGCA
>JALGTT010000295.1 GCA_029821235.1 Candidatus Hebobacteria bacterium
GCCACCCCGGTCTACTTCTGGCACGTGACCGCCCCCATGAAGCGGGTGATCGACCGCCTCTACGCCTTCTTCACCGAGGAGGGGGGCTGGCGGCTGGGGCTGGAGGGAAAGCGCAGGGGAGGGGTGATCGTGGTCCAGGCCGATCCCGGCGGGGACACCCCCAAACGCGTCGCCTCCTATCTCTCACAGGTGCTGGGGGAACTCAACGTGGAGACGATGGGAACCATCGCCGAGGGAGGCATCGGCGATCCCGGCGACGCCGCCGGCCGCCCCGACCTGCTCCAGAAGGCCCGGGAACTGGGTAAGAAGCTGGCGGCCGGGTAAGATTGGCACAGGAGAGCTCGTTTCCGGGCGGGGGCCAGGGCCTCTGCCGACCTGTCCTGTAGGGGGGATGTCTTTGTGTCCCCGCCGGGCCGTGTAGGAGGGTATGCCCGCCGTCGCTCTGCTCTCCCAGCGGCATACAGGGACGGCGGCGTCTGTGCAGAATATGAGAATGTAGGCTGCAAACGAAATGGATTACCCCCGCCACAAAGGCGTCGCCCCCGGTCGGCGCCGTTGCTTTCTGCCCCGCAAAGCCCGCCTCTCGAGGCCTTGGGCGCCGGGCGCTCCGCATCTGCTCCGCGCGCTCGCGTTGAGCGCGGCCCTCGTTCTCCTGACCGCGCCTTCCGCGCATGCCTACATCGGCCCCGGGGCCGGTTTCGCGGTGCTCGGCTCCTTCTTCGTGCTCTATCGTGCTGGGCGTGCTCGTCCTCGCCACCTGGCCCCTGCGCGCGCTGCTGCGCGCGCGGCGACGCCGCCGCGCCTACGCGCGGAGCCAGGCGACCCGCGTAGTGGTGATCGGGCTGGACGGAATGGACCCGGAGATCGTCGACCAGATGATGGCCGCGGGCCGGCTGCCCAACCTGGCCGCGCTGCGGGAGCGGGGCGGATACCAGCGGCTCGCCACCACCTGTCCCGCGATGTCGCCGGTGGCCTGGTCCTCCTTCATGACCGGGGCCGGCCCCGGAAGACACGGCATCTTCGATTTCCTCCACCGCGACCCGAAGACTTACCTCCCGGACCTCTCCTCCGCCCAGATCCGGCCTCCGGCGCGGATGCTCAAGCTCGGCGGCCTTCGCGTTCCCCTGGGCCGGCCGGTGGTGCGGCTGCTTCGCCGCAGCAAGCCCTTCTGGACGGTGTTGAGCGAGCACGGCATCTTCTCCACCATCCTGCGGGTGCCCATCACCTTCCCCCCCGAGCGCTTCAACGGGCTGCTGGTATCGGGAATGTGTGTGCCCGACCTGAGGGGCACTCAGGGCTCGTTCACCTTCTTCTCCACCGGCGAAAGCCGGACGCGGGAGGGCATCGGCGGCACTCGCCTTCCGCTCGGCGGTGGGAACGGAGTCTACCAGGGCAGGCTCCCCGGGCCGTTGCTGCCGGGGGCCGACGGGAAGGCAGCGGAGGCGCCCTTCCGGCTTCGCGTCAACGAGCGCGGGGGCGAACTCGAAATCTGCGGCCGGCGGGTCCAACTCCGGGAGAGAGTTCACTCCGACTGGGTGCCGGTTACTTTTCGGCTGGGGCCGGGGATGCGCGCCAGCGGCATCTGCCGCTTCCTGCTGAGGTCCACCTCGCCCCAGGTCGAACTCTACGTCACCCCCATCAACATTGACCCCGAGCGGCCGGCGCTCCCCGTCTCCCACCCGGCCGTCTACTCCATCTACCTCGCCAAGCGACTGGGGCCGTTCGCCACCCTGGGGCTGGCGGAGGACACCTGGGGCCTGAACGAGGAGGTGCTGGACGACGCCGCCTTTGCCGAGCAGTGCGACCTGCTCTTCCAGGAGCGGGAGCGCATGCTGCTCAACGCCCTGGAGAACACCAGGCAGGGGTGTGTAGTATGCGTGTTCGACACCACCGACCGGGTCCAGCACATGTACTGGCGCTACCGCGACCTGGAGTCTCCCGCCCCCCAGGAGGAGCCGGCCGGGCCCTTCGCCGAGAAAATCGAGAGCACCTATGAAGAGGCCGATCGGATGGTGGGGAGAGTGATGGAGCGGCTCGACGAGCGCGACGTGCTCCTGGTGATGTCCGATCACGGATTCAAGCCGTTCCGGCGGGGGGTCAACCTGAACGCGTGGCTGCTGCGGGAGGGCTATCTGGCCCTCAAGAAGGGCGCGGACGGCACGGGCGAGTGGCTGCGGGATGTGGACTGGGAGCGGACCCGCGCCTACGCGGTGGGCCTGGGCGGCATGTACCTGAATGTGAAGGGGCGGGAGGCGCATGGCATCGTGCCTCCGAAGGAAGCGCAGGCGCTGAAAGAGGAGCTGATCGGGAGGCTGTCCGGGCTGCGCGACGAGGAGCGGGGAACGACCGCCATCGACCGCGTCTACGACACCGCGGCCGTCAACCCCGGCCCCTACCTGAGCGCGGGACCGGACCTCACCATCGGCTATGCGATCGGATACCGGGCCTCGTGGGACGCCGCGCAGGGCAAGGCGGCGGGGCCGGTATTCGAGGACAACGTCCGCCGCTGGAGCGGGGATCACTGCTGCGACCCGCGCCACGTGCCCGGGGTGCTGTTCAGCAGCAGGCCGCTGCCGGCGCCCTCGGCCCGCATCATGGATGTCGCCCCCACCATCCTGGAGTTCTTCGGAATCGCGAAGCCGGCCTACATGCAGGGCCGGTCGCTGCTGGCGGCGAGGGAGAAGGAGCCGAACCCAGGTGACTGAGCACCGACGACATCATAAGACCCGCCGCGGGGAGCGCGACGCGCCCCCCGATCCGGCCAAGCGGCAGACGCTGAAGAAACTGGCCGCGCTGGGCCTGCTCGGGCTGGTGGACATGGGCGCGCTGGTCTCCTGCGGCCGGCGGGCGGTCACTCGGATGGGGCGTGAGCGCAAGGTAATTCTGCTCGGGCTCGACGGCCTCTCCCCCCACATCATCGAGAAGATGATGGAGCGAGGGAAACTCCCCCACTTCGCGCGCCTGCGTGAGATGGGGTCCTTCCGCGCGCTGAACTCCACCATCCCGCCCCAGAGCCCGGTGGCGTGGGCCTCGGTGATCGCCGGCTCGGACCCGGGGCGTCACGGCATCTACGACTTCATCCAGCGCGACCCCGAAACCTATCTCCCCTACCTTTCCATCGCGCGGACCGAGCCGCCCAGCCGCGTCCTCCCGGTCGGGAAATGGCGCATCCCC
>JALGTT010000296.1 GCA_029821235.1 Candidatus Hebobacteria bacterium
CGGGGCGGCCCGGTGCGCCATCTGCGGCCGGGTGCTGCGCAAGGACGGGGTCTGCCCGGACTGCATGAACCGCACCCAACTCGCCTGGCGGATGCTGGGATTCGTGCAACCGTACCGGTGGTACGCCCTTCTCGGCATCTCCCTCGCTCTCATTGCGACCCTGGTCGCGGTGCTCCCGCCCCTGGTGACCCGCGATCTCATCAACCACGTGCTGATCGACCGCACCAAGCCCCTGGGGCCTGTGATCTGGCTGCTCGCAGCCATCTACGTGGCGCGATCGGCGTTCACTTATGCCCGCACCTATCTCCTCGCCTGGCTGGGCCAGCGCGTAGTGGCCGACATCAGGTCCATGACCTATCGCCATCTCCACCAATTGGCGGTGGGATTCTACGAGCGCCGGCAGACGGGCCAGCTCATGTCCCGTCTGACCCACGACACCGGGCACATCCAGGATTTCGTGGCCTCCTATCTCCCCGACATAGTGGTGCAGGTCTTCACGGTGATCATCATTCTCGCTTTCATGCTCTCCATGCAGCCCGCCCTGACCCTGCTCACGCTGGTGCCCATACCGATGATCATCCTGCTGACCACCGTCATCCGCAAACAGGTGCGCCGCTATTACCGGAGCGCCCGTCGGCGGATGGGCGGGATGCAGGCGGTGCTCGCGGACGCAGACCAGCATTCAGGCGGCCCGCCTGCGGGCCGCGTTCATGGCCGGCATCGCGCTCATCACCTCCTTCGGCTCCCTGATGATCTGGAGTTTCGGCGGAAGTCTGGCATTGCGGGGCGGCATGGACATCGGCACCCTGTTCGCCTTCACCGCCTACCTCTGGCAGCTCTACGGTCCCATCGGGCAGATCAGCAACATGTACGAGCGGTTCCAGTTCGCCGCGACGGCCGCCGAGCGGGTATTCGAAGTGCTGGACACCCAGCCGGAGGTGGAGAGGCAAAGGGAGTATCTGCCCGCCCACAATGTCCGCGGGCACATCACCTTCGATCACGTCTACTTCAGTTACGAGGACGGGTCGCCGGTGCTCTTCGACATCAACCTGGACGTGCAGCCGGGCGAGATGATCGGCCTGGTGGGGCGCACCGGCGTAGGCAAGACCACCATCGTCAACCTCGTCTGCCGGTTCTACGACCCGGACCGCGGCACCATCTGGGTGGACGGGCACGACCTGCGGGAGTACGACCTCCGCTCCTGGCGGAGCCAGATCGGGATGGTGCTCCAGGAGCCCTTCCTTTTCCACGGCTCCATCGCCGACAACATCGCCTACGGGCGCGGCGACGCCTCGGAGGAGGAGATCATCGCCGCCGCCAAGGCGGCCAACGCGCACGACTTCATCATGGCCTTCCCGGACCGCTACGACACCCAGGTGGGCGAGCGCGGGGTGAGGCTCTCCGGCGGTGAGCGCCAGCGCATCTCCATCGCCCGCGCCATCCTCCACAACCCGAGGCTGCTGATCTTCGACGAGGCCACCTCCTCCGTGGACACGGAGACGGAGGTGTTGATCCAGGAGGCGATCCAGCGTCTGGTGGAGGGCAGAACCACCTTCGCCATCGCCCACCGGCTCTCCACCCTCCGCCATGCCGACCGGATCGTGGTGATGCAGGAGGGCCGCATCGCCGAGGTCGGGTCCCACGACGAGTTGGTGGCCAAGGGCGGTATCTATGCGGGTCTGGTGGCCGCGCAGAGCCTAGGGGAGCGAGAGCCCCCGGAGGCCATCGTCGGGCCGGGGAGAAAGGAAGCGACCGCCGGATGAGCCACCATCACTCCCACAGCAAAGTCTCGGAGAAGAAGGTGGCGGAGGTGCACATGCTCCGGCCGGCCGACGTGCGGCTCCGGCTGAACGCGCAGAATCAACTCGAACTGCACCTGGCCGACGGAAACACGTACACAGACGTCCGCGTCGCCCCCGCCTTCCCCATCTCCAGGCCCAACCGGTTCGTCATCCTCCGCACCGCGGAGGGAGAGGAAATCGGCGTCATCAAGACCCCGCGCCGGCTCGACCGGGAGTCCAGGGAGGTCCTGCTGCGGGCGCTCGACCAGGCCTATTTCATGCCCCGCATCACCCGCATCATCCGCATTGACGAGCGCATGGGCATCGCCCACTGGGAGGCGGAGACCGACCGGGGTTGGGCCGCCTTCGACGTGATCGCCAGGTCCGAGTCCATCTGGTATGTGGGACGGAACCGGGTGCTGATCAGGGACGCGGACGGAAACCGGTACCTGATCGAGGACCTGACCGCCCTCGACAAGCGCAGCCGCCGGCTCGCCGATCTGTTCATGTAGCCCGCCACCGACGCCCCCTCCCGACTTCCACCCGGCCGATACCAAGGAGCACACACCATGAGACTGGGCGCCCCCGTGTTCATTGACACAGATGACCCCGAGGAACTGGCGCTGGCCCATCGGCGTCTCGGCTACCGCGCCGCCTTCTGCCCGGAGGCGGACCTCGAGGACACTGCGCGGCTGCGCGCGATAGAGGACGCCTTCGCGCGGCACGATGTGGTCATCGCCGAAGTGGGCGTCTGGAACGATCTGCTCGCTTCCGATCCGGCAAAGCGCGCCCAGAACCTGAAGGCGATGGTCGAGGGGCTGGCCCTGGCGGACGAGGTGGGGGCCCTGTGTGTGGTCAACATCGCGGGCGGCCGCAACCCCGAGCGCTGGGACGGCCCTCATCCCGACAACTTCTCGCGGGACACCTTCGACGAGATCGTGGAGAACGCCCGCCACATCATTGACGAGGCGCGGCCGCGGCGGGCGAAACTCACCTATGAGATGATGCCCAACATGATCCCGGACGGCCCCGATTCCTACCGCGAACTCATCTCCGCGGTGGACCGCCCCGCCTTCGGCGTCCACCTCGATGTGGTGAACATCGTCAACAGCCCGCGGCGTTACTACGACACCACCGCGCTCATCAACGCGTGTTTCGATGAACTCGGGCCGGAGATCGTCTCCTG
>JALGTT010000297.1 GCA_029821235.1 Candidatus Hebobacteria bacterium
GACGCGGAGGACTTCTCCGCGGCCCTCGATGGCCGCGCGAGGCTACACTTTGTGTCCGGGGCCGACCACGTCTTCTCCAGTTTTCCGTGGAAGAATGAGGTCATCACCAAGTCCCGCGACTTCTTCCTGGAGCACCTGGGGAGGTAGTGAGAGGCGGAAAGAAGGCGCGGGAGCGGCCGGGGGCCGTGGGGCCGGCGGAATCGGGGCCAGCACTGTTACAAGGGTGGGGAGTTGCGATGAGACTGACGATTGCCGTGCACGGCCACCTGCAGCACACCTCCGCGGTCGGCCAGGACGAAATGACCTTCGAGGAAGAGGTCCACGAACTGACCATCAACGGCCGCAAGGCCCGCGTGGACAGCGCCCTGCGCGGGCGGGCCAGAGTGGAGATATTCCCCAGAGAGCGCCGGATCGTGGGCACCTCCCGGGTCGGTCCCGTCAGAGTGTGAACCGGCCGTTCTGTAGGGCGGGCACAACTCTGCCCGCCCCGCAAGCGGGGCCGCGAATGGGGGGGTGAGTTGAGTGGTTTGGCGGGCGTAGGCACGCCCGCCCTACAAGAGGGCCGTTCTGTAGGGCGGGTATGTCGGCCTGCCCTAGGCAGGACGTATGCCCGCCGCCAGGTGGTGTCACACAGCGGGGAATCCTCTGCGGCGGGGCATCCCGCCACACGGCAAGGCGGGTAAACGGAGAATGCCCCGCCCTACAAGGGGGGTCTGCTGTAGGGCGGGCATACCAATGCCCGCCACTGTGCGAGATACGGCCGGCGGCATTCGGTGATGCCGCCCTACAAGCCGCCCGTCGCGCGCAGAGGAACCACAGCCGGACAGCGGAAACCAGGACTCAATCCAACACACGGGAGTGAAGGGAATGCGGTCACTGGTTTTCGCGGCGGTGTTAGTGCTGGCGTTCGCGCCGGGTTGTACGCGGGCGGCCTCCGTGCCTGCCTCTCCGGAGGTGGGTGCGTCCGCCGCGGGCGGTCTTCCCGCCTTCCCCGGCGCGGAGGGCTTCGGAGCGACTACCCCGGGCGGGCGGGGCGGCAAGGTGATCCACGTCACCAACCTCAATCCCTCTGGCCCGGGCAGTCTCCAGGAGGCCTGCTCCACCCCGGGGCCGCGCATCGTCGTGTTCGACGTCTCCGGCGTGATCCGGGGCGACATCACCATCACCGAGCCCTACATCACCATTGCCGGGCAGACCGCCCCCGGCGGGGGCATCACCATCTACGGCAGACTCCTCACCGCTTACCGGCGGGAGAACCCGGTGCACGATGTGGTGGTGAGATTCCTGCGGGTGCGGGCGGCGCCCGGCCTGGGCAACCAGGGGGACTGCATCCAGTTCTCCATCGTGCGGAACGCGGTGATCGACCACGTGTCCTGCGCCTGGGCGGAGGACGAGACGATTGACCTGTTCACGGATGCCCACGACGTCACCGTGCAGTGGTGCACCATCGAGGAGCCGTCCGTGACGGAACAGCAGGGCGGGGGACACAACTACGGGCTCATCACCGGGCCCAACAGCGACCGCATCTCCGTCCACCACAACCTCTTCGCCCACTGCAAGCGGCGCAATCCGGCCTTCGGCAGCGGTCCCGCCGATTTCCGCAACAATGTGGTCTACAACTTCCGGGACGGACTCTCCCATGAGGGCAACTACCGGCGCGGGGCTTTCAACATCATCGGTAATTACTACAAACGCGGTCCCAGCGACAAGGACATCTTCCCGTTCTGTTTCCAGGACGAGGTCCCGTACTACCTGCGCGACAACTACATCGAGGGCGTGGGCATGATTCAGGACCCGTGGCAGGAGGCGGACAAGTTGTACGGCCTGCGGTATTACGCGGCATACGGGGTGAAGGCGGACAGGCCCGCCCCCGTGCCGCCCATCACCACCCAGCCGCCCCAGGAGGCGGATGGACTGGTGCTTACGGGCGCGGGGTGTTTCCCGCGGGACGCGGTGACCAAACGCGTGCTGTCGGAGACCATCAACGGGACCGGTTCGTGGGGCAGGAAGAACCAGCCGAACCTGATGGCCGGGCTCATTTCCAAGCCGCCCCCGCCGGACTCCGACGGGGACGGCATGCCGGACTCGTGGGAGAAGAGCCACGGGCTGGACCCCAACCGCGATGACTCCGCGCGGGTGATGGAATCCGGCTACACCGCGATCGAGGAGTACGTGAACTACCGCGCCGAGGCGCTGGTGCAGCAGGGAGCGATGAGGAGATGAGACCAGGCATCGTCGTCGTCTGCCTCTGCCTCGCGGCCATGGCGGCCGGGGGGCCGGCGAAGGGAGAGCGAGCCGTGTCGTATGGAATAGATGTGTGCGCTGAGAACCCGTCCTACTGGGCCCGCGATGGGCGGCCGGTGCTGCTTCTGGGCGGCTCGGTCGAGGACAACCTGTTTCAGATCCGCGACCTGGAGCGGGAACTCGACACCCTCACCGCGGTCGGCGGGAACTACCTGCGTTGCACCATGTCCAGCCGGGATGAGGGCAATGTGTGGCCGTTCGCCAGGAGGGGCGACAAGTACGACCTCGACGCCTGGAACCCGGAGTACTGGCGGCGCTTCGAGACCTTCCTGCGGGAGACCGCGAAGCGCGCCATCGTCGTGCAAATCGAGGTGTGGGCGAC
>JALGTT010000298.1 GCA_029821235.1 Candidatus Hebobacteria bacterium
GATGCAGCGCGCGGAGAGGGAGAAGAAACTCGCCGAACTGAGGGGGGAGCAGACCGAGATCGCCTGGGGCCACCAGATCCGCTCCTATGTGCTCCACCCCTACCAGATGGTGAAGGACCACCGCACCGGCCACGAGGCCGGAAACGCCGCCCAGGTCCTGGACGGGGAACTGGACGAGTTCATCGAGGCCTACCTGCGGTGGGACCTGGCCCAGCGGGCGCGGAAGGCGTAGGGGGCGGTATGAGACCCGTGAGGACGGAGGGGGTGTCACCTGCCCGTAGGGCGGGTATACCGCGAACAGAAGCCCCGATGTGGTGTCTAATGGAGTGTAGGGGGAAGCGGGCGGCGACCGGCTGCGGGGATGTCCCGCGGCCGCGCGGCTTCGCGCCGCGGAAAGAGGAAGCGATATGAACGCCAAGAGAGCCGGTATCGCGCTGGCGATTGCGCTGATGTTCGCCGCGGCCTCGCCCGCCTCGCGGGCCGAGGTGATCGGCAAGACCAAGACCCCGCTGGACGGGCGGCAGGCGCGCAAGGCCGAGTGTACCCTGGGCGACCTGGCGGCCGATGCGGCGCGGGCGGCGGTGAAGGCCGACCTCGCCCTGGTGCAGGCCGGTCAGTTGAGGGCGGTGGTGATCCCCGCGGGCGACCTCGACGACGCGCAACTCGCCTCCGCGCTGGTGTACCCGGACGAGAAGGTGGTATTGGTCGAGATCTCCGGAAAGAAGCTGCGCGCGGCGCTGGAGCGCGGGCTCTCCTCCCTCCCCCAGCCAGGCATCGGCTTCCTGCAGGTATCCGGCCTCCAGGTGAAGTTCCGGTCCCAGTCACAGGCGAATCACCGCATCGAGGCGGTCCTTCAACGGCCTCCAGGTGAAGCAGACCGGCCCGGAGCTTCAGCAGGCGGTGCGGGACTACGTAAGCGCGCAGGGCGAACTCGATCTCCGCGCGGGAAAGCGGCTGGTGGACCTGTCGCGCGCGAAGGGGAGATGACCGCGCCCGGCCCCGCGGAGACGGCGCTTCCATGGGACGAATTCGCCTCTCGAAGGCATCACTATTCCGCATCAGGTAACGGTTGAGAGCAATGCCCAGCGGCGTCGCCAACTGGCTGCACAGGTTACGCGGGGTGATCTGGTGGACCCTCCGGATCATCAACCTCTCCGCGATGTTCTTCATCGCCCTGGGCCTGGGCTTGATGCTCGGGACCTACTCGGGGATCGCCAAGATCGTGCCCCGGGCGCGGGACCTGGGCGAGATCAGGCCGGGCAGCGGCTCCCGCGTCTTCTCCGCCGACGGCGAACTCCTGGGGGTGGTGGCGGCCGAGAACCGCCGGTTCGTATCCCTGGAGAAGATGCCCAAGGCATTGTGCGACGCGGCGGTGGCCACCGAGGACAGGAACTTCTACCGGCACATCGGGGTCAGCCCCCGCGGCATCCTGCGGGCCGCGGTGCACGACATCCTGGCGCGCGGCCCCCGCCAGGGCGGCAGCACCATCACCCAGCAGTTGGCCCGCAACCTGTTCCTCTCCCATGAGCGCACCATCACCCGCAAGGTGGCGGAGGCGATCCTCGCCCTTCAGCTCGAACGCGCCTACACCAAGCCGGAGATCCTGGAACTCTACCTCAACCAGATCTACCTGGGCGAGGGCTCCTATGGCGTGCAGGTGGCCGCGGAGACCTACTTCGGCAAAGATGTCAGCGAACTGAGCGTGGGCGAGTGCGCCCTGCTCGCCGGCCTCGCCAAGCGCCCCGAATACTACTCCCCCCTCGCCGACCTCAAGCGCGCCACCGAGCGCCGCAATCTGGTGCTCACCCTCATGCACCAGGCGGGCTACCTCACCCGGGAGGAGATGGAGAAGGCCAAGCAGGAGCCGCTCAAGGTGGTGGAGGGAAAGAAGTCCGTCGGCATCGGCTCCTACCAGGCCCCCTACTTCACCAACTACGTCCTCCGCCAGGTGGCGAAGAAGTACGGCTCCGATGTCCTCTACCGGGGCAACCTCACCATCTACACCACCCTCAACCTGGAGATGCAGCGCGCGGCCGAGGAGGCAGTGGCGTGGGGGCTGGAGCGGGCCAAGAAGCGCCGCTTCGACCTGGAGCAGATGGCCCTGGTGGCCGTCGACGTGCGCACCGGCGCCATCAAGGCGATGGTGGGAGGGGCCGACTACAAGACCATGCAGTACAACCTGGCGGTGCAGGGCGGGCGGCAACCCGGCTCCGCCTTCAAACCCTTCGTCTACACCGCCGCCCTCCTCGCCGGCTACACCCCGGAGAGCATCGTGGAGGACTCCCCCGTCAAGTTCCGCGGCGCCCGCGGGCGCTGGTGGTCGCCCCGGAATTACGACGGCAAGTACAAGGGAGAGGTCACCTTCCGCCAGGCCCTCGCCCACTCCTACAACGTCTCCGCCGTCAAGGTGGCCGACATGGTGGGCATCAGAGCGGTGATCGAGGTCGCCCGCCAACTCGGCATCAAGCACCACATGGACCCCGTGCTCCCCATCGCCATCGGCGCCTGTGACGCCACCCCTCTGGAGATGGCGGAGGCCTATGCGGTGTTCGCCAACCACGGCATGAAGACCGAGAGTTACGCCATAGACAAGATAGTGGATGCCCGCGGCCGGGTGCTGGAGCAACACAAGCCCTATGCCTGGCGCGCCCTGGACGCGGGGGTGGCCGACCAGATGGCCGACATGCTCGCCGATGTCATCGAGTACGGAACCGCGGCCGGCATCAAGCGCTACTTGAAGTTCCCCGCGGCCGGCAAGACGGGCACCTCCAGCGACTACAAGGACGCCTGGTTCGTGGGCTTCACGCGGGACCTGTGCGCGGCGGTGTGGGCCGGCAACGAGCCCCCCAGGTCCCCCGGCAGACTCTCGGGGGCCACCATCCCCGCGCCCGTCTGGGCCCGCTTCATGGCCAAGGCCCAGCCCGTGATGGCCGCCGCCCACGCCGAACAAGAGGAGAACGTAATCGAGATCTCCCCCGAGGAGGCGCCACAGCCGCCGCCGGACGAGGCCCAGGGAGAGGCGGAGGCCGGCTCCCCGCCGCCGGGCACCGGGGACACCGCGCCCACCCCGGCCGGCCACCGGGTGGTCACCAAGATGATCTGCCCCGCCTCCGGCCTGCTGGCCGGCCCCAACTG
>JALGTT010000299.1 GCA_029821235.1 Candidatus Hebobacteria bacterium
TACGGTTGCACGAATCCCAGCATCCGCCAGGCGAGTTGGGTGCGGTTCATGCAGTCCGGGCAGACCCCGTCCTTGCGCAGCACCCGGCCGCAGATGGCGCACCGGGCCGCCCCGTGCTCGCCGACATCCCCGGTCAGTTCCACCGCCGGCCGGCCGGCCTCCTTCCGCGCCTCCGTGGCGAGTTCTGCGAATACACGCCCGCTTTCCTCGACCTCACGGGCGAGGGAGCGCGTGAACCGGCACAGCGTACTGGTCCGGCCGCAACAGACCACGTCCAGCCGCCCGTTGCCCACGAACTCCCGCAGCACCAGGCTCTCCACGTCCTCCAGGGGCGCCTCCGCCTGGAGTTTGAGCCCGCTGGAGTCCCACCGGAGGGCCACCAGCTTCCGATCGGTGGCGATCACCCAGGCGTCGCCGAAGTGCCCGGGTCCGTGGAGGTCGGCGTACTGAACGTGCCGGATCTCCTCTCCCGGAAGGCGCTCATCGAGCCACTCGTGGACCTCTCGGGGAAGTCCCTGCTCGGAGAGGGGCTGTTCTTCAGTCTTGTCGTTCTTGTTCAGGGTTGGAATACGCATTCGACCAACTGTCCCGTTGCTCCGGGGGGAGGAACGATCTTTTCTTGCGGGCCCGGAGTGCCCTCTGGGGGCCTCTGCCGGTCATATTACCCTCATTGCCATGCTTCGGCAGACGCGTCAACCGCGGTCCCGCTTTCCAGTGTTGACTTCAACCCCTGGCAGGAGCGTCCTGCCTCTGTCTCAAACAACTAGAGGACACTGACACATTGGACAGCCGCGCCGGGGGCCGGGTTCCACGATGCCCCGGGATGCCGCGGCATACTCCGTCCCTGGGGGTTGAGCATGGTCAATTGGGAGAACACCTTTCACGAAGTGGAGCAGGCGAAGCCGGAGATCGCGCTCCTGCCCATCGGCGCCATCGAGCAACACAGTTATCACCTGCCGCTGTGCACGGACTACTACGCGGCCCAGGCCCTCGCCGAACGCGTGGCGCGGGAACTGGACGACTGCTACCTGCTCCCCGCGCTGCCCGTGAGTTGCTCCCGGGAGCACTCGGATTTCATGGGGACGCTCTGGCTCAGGCCGGCCACCCTGGCGGCGGTGATCGAGGACCTGGTGGAATCGCTTCGCCACCACGGCATACAGAAGGTGGTGGTCCTGGTGGCCCATGGGGGCAACTGGATCGTGAAGCCGGTGGTGCGCGAGATCAACCTCGACCGCAAGGGCGTCCACGTGATCTTCACCACGCCGGACGCCTTCACCGTGCAGCAGGGCGGGTTCGATGAATTGCACGCGGGAGGGGCGGAGACCTCGCTGATGCTGGCGATTCGCCCCGATCTGGTGAAGATGGACCGGGCGAAGCCCGACTTCGCGCCCAGCCAGGGCCGGGAATTCTTCGACTACACCGGGCTGCGGGCCGTCAGCCCGCACGGCCTGTGGGGCGCGCCCAGCACCGGCAGCGCCGAGCAGGGGGAGCAGATCCTGCGGGACGCCACCAAGCGCACGGTGGAGTACATCCGCAAAACCTTCGCCGAGATCGCGCGGGTGGAAAAGGAATTCGCCGAACACGAAGAGGGATAGGAGATTGATTGATGATAGCGCTGCTCTACGCGGTGGCCGCCGGACTGGTGGTCGCCACCGCCTCGATTGTGGAGAAGACCGGGCTGACCAGCGCGCAGCCCTATGCCGGCCTGTTCGTGCGCACGGGAGCCATCGCCGCCGTATTGGCCGTCTCCCTGGTGCCGTTGAGCAAGTATGTGGACTGGGCGGGGCTGGACGGGCGGACCATCTTCTTCCTCGGCCTGGGGGGAGTGCTCGCCGGCCTGGTGGCCCACTTCCTCTATTGGCAGAGCCTGAAGGCGACCAGCCCGGACTACGCGGTCCCCATCATGGTCGGCACCAGCCAGGCGGCGGTGGTGGTGCTGAGCCTGATGGTGCTGCGGGCCCGGGTGTCCGTCGGGCAGGTGCTGGGCGTGGGCCTGGTGATCGCCGGGATCGCGCTGATCCAGATGCTGAAGCCACGCTGACAGGCAATACATACCAACGGAATCCGCCACCGACGGATTCCGTTGGCTACGCCACTCATGATGACGTGACGGACGGGGCCCTTTAGTTACCATCTAAGACGAACGAGGGGGGCGGCCGATTGCATTGAATCCGGGCAAAGTTGTCGGCCAAGGTAACCGAAAACCTTGGCGGGCATGGGAATGCCCGCCCTACAGCAGGGCGGGGCGCGGAGACCCCGCCCTACAGCACGGCCGCAGATTGCAAATCTGCGCCACGGATTGGCCGGCGAGGGAACTGGACGCCGCGCGGGGAAGTCATATCAAGGACAGAAGAGGGGTATACCAGGAGGCCGCATGCGGACTGTTGTCTTGCTGGCGGTGGCGTTTCTCTCCGGCGCGGTGCTGATGGCGCTGGAGATCGCGGGCAGCCGGCTGCTGTTTCCCCACTTCGGGGGCGACATCTTCAC
>JALGTT010000300.1 GCA_029821235.1 Candidatus Hebobacteria bacterium
GGCGTCGTGCGCGCGAAGAGGGACTTGATGTTGATCAGCCGCCAGAGCAGATACTGGTCCGGCTCCGGGAAGGCCACCCATCCGGCTTTCTGATAGATGGGCACGCCGGAGTAGACCGAACTGATGTCGAATCCCTGGGGGTAGAGCAGTTGGATCGCGGTATTCAGCAGCGCGGTCATGTACCCGCGGCCGCGGTGGCGGGGATGGGTGCAGACATCCCCGATCTCCGCCGAGCGGATGCGGCAGCCCCCCACATTGCGCGTGCTGTCGAAGATGCGGATATGGCTGGCAATCTCCCCGTCGGCCACCAGCACCAGCGACCGCGCCACTTCCTTGTTGCGCTCGAAGCCGCCCGAAAAATAGCCCCGGTTCGCCTGCATCACCTCCGCCAGCAGGTCCAGGCACTCGTCCCACTCGTCATCTCTCAACCACCTGATTTCGTAGCCCATATGATGCCTCCGTTCCTATTTCACGCCGACGCTCGCCGAGGCCGCCGCCAGATTGCTCTTCACCTCCGCGCCGAGACGCACTCCCGTCATCTTCAGCGCCAACAGCGCCGATCCTATCACCGGCGCGTAGCGCGGCCGCACAATCTCCGCCCCGGGCGCGTGTCTTCTCACCTCCCGACGGAAACTCGCTCGCACCACCGGGGAGCCGTCGAAAACTCCGCCCACCATGCCCACCACCACCCTTCCGCGGCGCATCCCCAACTTCCGCGCCACCGCCCCGCCCGCCAGGCCCAGTTCCCGCCCGGCCCTGTGCAGAACCGCCCGCGCCGTGCGGTCTCCTCCCTCGGCCGCCTCCGCGGCCGCCAGCGCGAGGCGAGCGATCTCCGGGCGGGACAGTTGTCCGGAGTAGATCTGCGCGTGCAGGTCCCACAGGTCCTCGACGCCCGCCGCGCGCGCGATCGCCTCCACCAGCGCGGTCGGCTCGCCGCGGCCGTCGTAGGCCCGGGAGGCCGCGGCAAGCGATTCTCTTGCGATCCAGAACCCGCTGCCCTCGTCCCCGAAGAGATAGCCCCATCCCGAGGCCTCCGCCGCCTCGCCCTTTCTGTTCTCGCCGTAGGCGATCGCCCCCGTCCCCGCGATCACCACCACCCCGGGACCGCCCTCCGTGACGGAGGCGAGCGCGTTCACCTTGTCGTTGGCGATGCGCAGGCGGCGCGCGTCCACACAGTCCTCCACCGCGCGCCGGGTGTGGTCGGTCGCCCCCGTGATGCCCAGGAAGGCCGCCTCGAACCGCACCGCCCCCAGGCGCGCCGCGCGCAGGGCGCGCTTGACACTGCCCGCCACTGCGCGCCGCGCCCGCGCCCGGCCGCCCGGCTCCCAGACGTGATTGGCCGGCCCTGCGCGGCCCAGGCCGAGCAGACGCCCCTGCAGGTCGCACACCGCAGCCAGGGTGACGCTCTGTCCGCCATCCAGCCCCAGCACGTATCCAGGCATCGTCTCTCTCCGGGGCGAATCCTTCGCCATGCCGCGTATTCCTCCTCGGACGAGGCTTCTCACTCGATGAGAAACGGAAGTCCGCGGCAGAGAAAAGGGCCGGGGTGAACGCGGGTGGGGTCGGATACAGATCGCCCGATTGTCTCTCTGGCGGGCAGGAAGATGCCCGCCAGAGAGATTGCCGCGTTCATCTGCGTCCATCTGCGGCGAAAGATTGACTTCTCCGCCGTCCTCGGTTTGCCGGACGCTGGCCGCCCTGCTAGAATAGGACAGGTTGGGGCCCGGGAGGGTAGACAGTGGACCACACAGACTGGGCGCTCGCTCTGCTCATCCTCGTCGCGCTCGCCGCGGCCGTGGCGTTGGGCGCTGACCGCGTAGGCATGGAGCGGGCCAATCGCACCGTTGAGTTGATCGTGGACGCGGATGATGTGCACCAACTCGCGGTCGCCTCCGGGGAGAGTTTCCCCAAGACCCTCGCCGCATTGAAGGCCGCCGGAGCCACCGCGCTCGCGCTCAAGGAAGCGACCCTCGAAGAACTGGTCGCCTCCGGCCGGCTGATCGCGCTCTCCACCCCGGAGGGCACTGTGCTCGGCACGCCCGACGCCGACGCGGCCAGCGTGGTGGCCCTCGCCTCCGCCATCCAGCAGGAACTCCCCAAGGCCTCGGTAGGGCTGTCGCAGTACACGCCCGCGGTGGTGCTCGCCGGAGTCGGCTTCGAGCAGATCGCCGAGGTGCCCGTCATGTTCCGGCCGGAGGAGGCGGCCGAGGCGAAGGCCCACCGCCTGCGCCTGGTCGCCCGGCCGCTGAACTTCCCCGCCGTCTCCGCGGAGGCCGTGCGCGCCTCGCTGGAGCGGGCGGCCGGGGCCGGCGCGCGGCTGGTCATCTTCCGCAATGAAGAAGTGCTGGGGTTCCCGGCCCTGGTTCCCGCCACCGCGAAAACCGTGCGCGACCTCGACCTGCTCTACGGGTACATCGAGATCGCCGCCCAGAAGGGGGATCATGGGCTCGCCTCCAAGATCCCGGAGCGCACTGTTCGCGTGCTTGAACCTCTCGCCCGAGACCGCGGTGGCGCGCTACCTGCGGGCGGTGAGAGAGCGGGGGGTGCGGGCCTGCTATGTCAGGCTGATGCCCCGCTTCCGGCCCGATCCGCTCGCGGCGAACACACAGTATGTTGAGTCGCTCGCCCGGAGGCTCAAGCATGCCGGCTTCATCACAGGCCCGCCGGCCCCTCTCCGTGCCCCCGAGGGATGGCCCCCCTGGCACCTGCGCGCGCTGGTGCTGCTCGCCCTGCCGGCCGCCGCGGTGCTGTTGCTGAGGCGCCTGATGCCCCTTCGCCGGGGCTGGTCATTGCTGTTGTTTCTGGTGATCACAGGCATAGGTCTGGCGGTCGCCCGCTGGCACACCTCCTTCGTCGTCCCTCTCTCCGGCCTCGCCGCCGCCTGCATCTTCCCCGCGCTGGGGGTGGTGGTCTCGCTCCAATGGGCGCGGCGCAGGGACGGCGGTGACCCGGCCTCCGCCCACCCCGTCGCCGCCTCCCTCTTTGCCCTCGCCGTCGCCTGTGCGGTCTCCCTGGCGGGCGGTCTGATCATCGCGGGGCTGTACTCCCGGACCAGCTACCTGGTGGGCGCGGCGCAGTTCGTGGGGGTGAAGTTGTCCTATCTCTCTCCCCTGCCCATCGTCCTCCTGGCGGTGATCGCCGACCTGCCCGGCCGCATGGAGCCGCTCTCCCTGTGGTGGACGCGGCTGCGGGTGCGGTTGACGGAGTTCTTCGCCCGGCCGGTGCTGGTGATCGAGGCGGCGGCGATTCTGCTGGCCGTGGGCGCGATCGGCTTCGCGCTGATGCGGAGCGGCAACCAGTCCGCAGTGGCGCCCGCCGCCGTCGAATTGAAGCTGCGCACCGCCCTGGAGTCACTGCTGGTGGTGCGGCCGCGCCTCAAGGAGTTCCTCATCGGGCACCCGATGCTGATGCTCGCCGCGGTGCTGGCGA
>JALGTT010000016.1 GCA_029821235.1 Candidatus Hebobacteria bacterium
GCGGCCGCGGGAGCGGGAGCCTTCACGTTCTCCAGCAGTTTGATCACCTGGCTGATGCTGAAGGGCTTTCCGAGGCACGCGGAGGCCCCGCTGTTCATGCATTCCTCCACCACATCGTTCTGCGCGAATCCCGTGATCATCACATAAGTGGCATCCGGGCAGAGTTCCTTCAGCGCCTTCAACGCATCCAGCCCGTTCATGCCCGGCATCCGGATGTCCAGGAAGACCAGGTCGAACTTCCGCTTGGAACAAAGGTCTATCGCCAGTCTGGCGTCCTGGAGAGTCTCCACCCGGTGGCCGAAACGGGCCAGCACGTCATGAAGCAGCATGCAAATGCTCTGCTCGTCATCCACCACCAGTACGTCCAGTGCTTCCATCGGTAGCGCTGCCTCCCGCGGTGCGTGCCCATGAGAATCGTTTTCGGTTAGACACTGAGTTTATTCCACATTCACTGCGCCGCCCGAAAATGGACACGGGAGGAGGGGTTCACGGGCTTCGGGGGTCTGCCTGCGCTGTCATTCGCTTGCCCGCGCGCTCATTCCAGGCATCCCAGCGCGCGCAACTCGCGCGTGGTCTGCTCGGAGAGCGCCGGTCCCTGCACAGGCCCCGTGGAGGCAGGCAGATACGTCGGGTCCAGGAACTCCAGAGGCGCAGTGTTCTCGACAATGGCGTGCAACCCTTGCGCGCTGGCGGATGGCGGCAGTGTGATTGTGAAACCTCTCGTAATCCGCGCACGTTCTCCGTTGACGCCCCCGCCGCCGCCCTGCTATAATGCCCACGCTTTAGCATACTCCAAAGGCTGTGAAGGGGAGCAGTAGATAGTTGCTGCGGCCACAGAGAGCCGGCCGCGGTCCCCAGGGACCAGGGCTGAGAGCCGGCGCCGTCAGGCTGTCGAAACTCGCCCCGGAGCCGCCCGGTCGAAGGATGCGAGCGATGCCGGCAGGGCAGGAGCGCCTGTCGTGCCCGTTCGGGTCGGTAGACCGGCGCCGGGCCCCGCCCGTTACTGCGGAGAGAGTGGAACGCATGGGCCGAAGCCAGGGCCGAGCGTTCAATTTGGGTGGTACCGCGAGAAGTAGACACCTCTCGTCCCAAAGCGGATGAGAGGTGTCATCACATCTAGCCCGGATGCAGTTGCCGGCTGAAGGAGTGCCAATCATGCGTAGTGATGCCATCAAATCCGGCGTCGAGCGCGCGCCGCACCGCGCTCTGTTGTACGGCGGCGGGCTGGACCGGTCGGTTCTGGACCGGCCCTTCATCGGGGTGGCCACGGGTTGGAATGACGTGATCCCCGGGCATGTGGGAATGAGGGACCTGGAGCGGCAGATCGAGCGCGGCATCTTCGCGGCCGGGGGCGTGGCCTTCTTCTTCGGCCTGCCGGGCATCTGCGACGGCCTGGCGATGGGCCATCCCGGCATGCACTACTCGCTTCCCTCCCGCGAACTGATCGCCGACTCCGTCGAGTCCATGCTGGAGGCACATCAGTTCGACGGCGTGGTGCTGCTCACCAACTGCGACAAGATCACCCCCGGGATGCTGATGGCCGCGGCCCGCGTCAACATCCCCGCCATCGTGGTCACCGCCGGGCCCATGATGGCCGGGCAGTGCGCCTCCATCGGAGGCGAATTGAGAGAGGTGGCGGAGAGATTTCGGGAGCGCGGGAAGCCGGATATGGCGAAGGCGGCCGAGAGGCTGGCGGGCGGCCACGTGATCTACGGGGACAGTTACTACGGGGCCGGATGGCGCAAGGCCGGGCTCCTGAACGACGAGCAACTGGCGGCCATCGAGGAGGCCGCCTGCCCGGGCATGGGCTCCTGCCAGGGGCTGTACACCGCCAACACCATGGCCTGCCTCACCGAGGCGCTGGGCATGTCCCTGCCCGGCAGCGGGGCCGCGCCGGCCATCACCGCCGAAAAGAAGCGCATCGCATATGCCAGCGGCGTCCGCGCCGTGCAACTGGTGAAGGAGGACGTGCGCCCGCGCTCGATCATGACCGCCGCCGCCTTCCGCAACGCGGTGCGGGTGGACAACGCGCTGGGCGGGTCCAGCAACACCGTGCTCCACCTGCCCGCCATCGCGCACGACGCGGGCGTGGAGATGCCCATCGAGTGGTTCGACGAAATCGCCCAGACCGTGCCCCACATCACCAACATCCTGCCCGGGCCGACCGCCCAGCACGCGATGGAGGACCTCCACCGGGCGGGCGGCGTGGCGGCGGTGATGCACGTGCTCGCCGACCAGATCGAGCCGGCCGACACCGTCAGCGGCGCGCCCATGCAGGAGATCGTGCGCCAGGCGCGGGTGTTCGACTCCACCGTGATTCGCCCCCTCGACAAGCCGTATCACAAGGAGGGCGGGATCGCCATCCTGAAGGGCAACCTCGCCCCTGAGGGCTCGGTGGTGAAAGCCTCCGCGGTGGCCCCGAAGATGCGGCGGTTCGTGGGGCGGGCGCGGGTCTTCACCCGTGAGGAAGACGCCACGGCCGCCATCACCGAGGGCGCGATAAAACCGGGTGATGTCGTGGTAATCCAATACGAGGGACCCAGGGGAGGCCCGGGGATGAGGGAGATGCTCTACCCGACCTCACAGATCTACGCCGCCGGGCTGAACGAATCCGTGGCCCTGATCACCGACGGCAGGTTCTCCGGGGCCACCATCGGTCTCTCCATTGGGCACATCTCCCCCGAGGCGGCGGCCGGCGGCGCCATCGGTCTGGTGCAGGAGGGGGACGAGATTCTGATCGACGTACGCAGGCGGAAGATCGAACTGCGGGTGAAGGCGAGCGAACTCCGCGCCCGGCGAAAGGCGTGGAAGCCGCTTCCCCCCAAGGTGACGAAGGGGTATCTGGCGCGGTACGCCGCCCAGGTGACCTCCGCAGCCCGAGGGGCGATCGTGGTTGCCCCCGGCGAACTGGACGACAGTGGCGAGGGCAGATAGCAGACGAGGAGGCGCTCTCATGCAGATGACTGGGGCGGAAGCCCTGCTGGAGGCGATGAGACGAGAGGGGGTTGAGGTCATATTCGGGTACCCGGGCGGGGCCCTGTTGCCCGTCTACGACGTGCTCTACGACACCACGGATATTCGGCATATCCTGGTGCGGCACGAGCAGGGGGCCGCGCACGCCGCCGACGGGTACGCGCGCGCCAGCGGCAAGGTCGGCGTATGCATGGCCACCTCCGGACCCGGCGGAACCAACCTGGTAACCGGCATCGCCACCGCCTACATGGACTCCATCCCGATAGTGGCGATCACCGGCCAGGTTCCCACCTTCGCGGTGGGCAAGGACGCCTTCCAGGAGGCGGACATCACCGGCATCACCATGCCCATCACGAAGCACAACTACTTGATCACGGACGCCAACGAGTTGCCGCGCATCGTGAAGGAGGCGTTCCACATCGCGCGCACGGGCCGGCCGGGGCCGGTGTTGATTGACCTGCCCAGAGACGTGCAGCAGGCCTCCATCGAATTCGAGTACCCGGAGAAGGTGCAACTCCGCGGGTATCGGCCGGTTACCACCGGCCACGCCCGCATGATCGAGCGCGCGGCGGAGATGATCGACGCGGCGGAGCGGCCGGTGATCTACGGCGGCGGAGGAATTACCGCCTCGGACGCGCAGGCCGAACTGGTGGCGCTGGCCGAACGCGCCGACATTCCGGTCACCATGACCTTGATGGGCAAGGGTGGATTCCCCGATGACCACGAGTTGAGCCTGGGGATGCCGGGCATGCACGGAACCGCCTATGCCAACTACGCGCTGCATGAGGCAGATCTCATCATCGCCCTCGGCACCCGCTTCGACGACCGGGTGACCGGCAAACTGGACATGTTCGCGCGCCGGGCGAAGGTGATCCACGTGGACGTGGACCCGGCGGAGATCGGGAAGAACGTGAGACCCGCACTGCCCATCGTGGGCGATGTCAAGCAGGTCGTCGGGGAACTGGCCAAGCGGGTGAAGGAAAACCGCCATCCCAAATGGCGGGAGAGAATCGCCGAGTGGAAGCGCCAATACCCGCTCACCTGGAAGGGCGACGGCCTCAAGCCCCAGTTCGTGATTCAGGAGATCTGGAAGGCGACGGAGGGCCGCGCCGTCATCGTCACGGAGGTCGGCCAGAACCAGATGTGGGCCGCGCAGTTCTATCCCTGCCGGGAGACCAGGCAATTCCTGAGTTCCGGCGGGCTGGGCACCATGGGCTATGGCCTGCCCGCGGCGATCGGCGCCCAGGTGGCCCGCCCGGACCGCTCGGTGTGGGACATCGCGGGCGACGGCAGCATCCAGATGAACATCCAGGAGTTGGCCAGCGCGGTCGCCGCCAAACTTCCCGTGAAGGTGGCGATCCTGAACAACGGCTATCTCGGCATGGTGCGTCAGTGGCAGACTCTGTTCTTCCAGGACCGGATCTCGCACACCGATATCTCCGACGTGACGCCGGACTTCGTCAAACTGGCGGAGGCCTATGGCGCGGTCGGGCTGAGGGTGACCGAGAAATCCGAGGTGACGCGCGCGATCGAGCGGGCGATGGAGATCGACGACCGTCCGTGCATGATAGACTTCCACGTGGCGCGCGACGAGAACGTGATGCCGATGGTTCCCGCCGGCGGAACCGTGGACGACATGTTGGTGGAGTGAGAGCAAGACATGCATGTGCAAGCCACGCGCTGCACGGAGAAGGCATGACCATGAAACATACGATTTCGGTGCTGGTGAACAACCGTCCCGGCGTGCTCGCCCGCGCGGCGGGCCTGTTTGCGCGCCGCGGCTTCAACATCGACAGCCTGGCGGTCAGCACCACCAATGATCCGGACACCTCGCGCATGACCATCGTGGTGGACGGCCCGGACCAGGTGCTCGAGCAGATCAGCAAGCAACTCTACAAGTTGATGGATGTAATCAAGGTGCTCGACCACCAGGACGAGCCTGTGGTCACGCGGGAGCTGGCCCTGGTCAAGGTGCGCGCCGACGCCAACTCGCGGGCGGAGATCATGCAGACCGTCTCCATCTTCCGCGCCAACATCGTGGACATCTCCGAGACTACCTTCACGGTGGAGGTAACCGGCGGCGCCGAGAAGATAGACGCCCTCATCAACCTGCTCAGCAAGCACGGCATCAAGGAGATGATGCGCACCGGCCGCATCGTGCTCTCGCGGGGGCCCCGCACCGCTTAGGAGTGTTCCCTCTTGGATGAGATGAAGGAACTGGTGACGGTGGAACAAGCGGAACGCGTGATCGCGGCCCTCGCGGTGGCGCTGCCCGTGGCGGGCGCGGCGGCGGGGGCGGTGATCGGCGCCGTCAAAGGACGGCTCGGGGCGGGAGCGCTCGCGGGCCTTCTCTGCGGCCTGCTGGGGCCCGCGGTCTGGCTGATGTGGCGGCTCCACAACCTGGTGATGGACCGCTACGGGCTGGACAGCGTCCGCGGGCTGCTGATAGATCTGATCCTGTT
Organism: Candidatus Hebobacteria bacterium; assembly: GCA_029821235.1. Lineage (GTDB taxonomy): Bacteria > Armatimonadota > Hebobacteria > Hebobacterales > Hebobacteraceae > S016-27. Next base: position 5,436 of record JALGTT010000016.1, read on the forward strand.
CGCGGGGATAGGGGCATTGGTCGGCCTTGTCGTCGCGGTGGCGGCGCGTCGCCTTGCGCGAACCGCGCGCCCCGACGCCGAAGTGCGTCACCCACCAAGCTAAAGGAGGCGTATCATGGCTAAGTTGTACCGAGATAGAGATGCGAAGATCAGCGCGCTCAGGGGAAAGACCGTCGCCATCATCGGCTACGGGATTCAGGGGCGGCCCCATGCCTTGTGTCTGCGCGACAGCGGGGTCAAGGTGGTGGTCGCCGACCTCGAGGGGAGTCCGGGCTGGAAGAACGCCGAGCTCGACGGCATGAAGCCGATGAGCGCCGCCGAGGCCGCCGCCGCGGGCAACGTGATCGCCATCCTCACCCCCGATCACGTCCAGCCCGTCGTCTATCACAACGCGGTCGAGCCCAACCTGAAGAAGGGCAAGGCGCTGATGTTCGCGCACGGCTTCAACATCCACTACCACCAGATCGTGCCTCCCGCCAACGTGGACGTGTTCATGGTCGCGCCGAAGGGCCCGGGCTCTCTGGTCCGCAGCGAGTTCGAGAAGGGCCGCGGGGTGCCGGCGCTGGTGGCGGTCCATCAGGACGCCAGCGGCCACGCCAAGGACATCGCTCTCGCCTACGCCAAAGCCCTGGGCGCCACCCGCGCGGGGGTGCTGGAGACCACCTTCCGGGAGGAGACCGAGACCGACCTCTTCGGCGAGCAGGCGGTGCTCTGCGGCGGGGTCACGGAACTGATCAAAGCCGGATTCGAGACCCTGGTGGAGGCCGGCTATCAGCCGGAGTGCGCCTACTATGAGGTGCTGCACGAACTCAAGTTGATCGTGGACCTGATCCAGGCCCACGGCATCACCGGCATGAGGCGGCGCGTGAGCGACACCGCCGAATACGGGGACATGACCCGCGGACCGCAGGTGATCGGCCCGGAGGCGCGGGAGGCGATGGAGGATCTTCTCGCGGACATCCAGAGCGGCGATTTCGCCCGGGAGTGGATCCTCGAGAACCAGGCCAACAGGCCGGTCTTCACCCGCCTTCGGGAACTCGGATCCCAGCACCTGATCGAAGAAGTGGGAGCCAAACTTCGCAAGATCATGCCCTGGCTTCACGAATAGCACGCCTCACGTCCGCGGCCCGTGCTCGACGTCGGCGGGGGGGCCGCGAGTTAGTTGCAACAAGGAGACGATGGCATTATGGCTGTCGCGCGCAAGAAGAGCGCTGCCAAATCGAAAACGAGAATCGCCATCTTCGACACCACGCTTCGCGATGCCGAGCAGTGTCCGGGCGGCCGCATGACCCTGGAGGAGAAGCTCAAGGTGGCGCACCAACTGGCCCGCCTCGGCGTCGACGTCATCGAGGCCGGCTTCCCCTATTCCTCGCCCGGCGACTTCGAGGCGGTCACGCGCATCGCCAAAGAGGTCAAGGGGCCGACCATCACCGGCCTCAGCCTGTGCCGCCCCGACTGCATTGACCGCACCGCGGAGGCTCTCAGCGCGGGCAAGCGGGTGCGCCTCCACGTGTTCCTCAGCACCTCCCCTCAGCACCGGGAGGGGATCCTGCGAAAGAGCAAGGGAGAAGTGCTGGAGATGGCGGCCGCCTCGGTGGCGAGGGCCAGGCGCCTCATTCCCGAGGTGGAGTTCTCGCCCATGGACGCCACCCGCACCGAGTTCGACTTCCTCTGTCAGGTGGTGGAGGCCACCATCGAGGCCGGCGCCTCCGTCATCAACATTCCCGACACCCTGGGGTACGCGCTTCCCCACGAATTCGGCGAACTGATCCGCAAGTTGCGCGAGAACGTCCCCAACATCGACGGCGTTACCATCAGCGTGCACTGCCACGATGACCTCGGATTGGCGACCGCCAACTCGCTCGCGGGTGTGTTGAACGGAGCCACCCAGGTGGAATGCACCATCAACGGGCTCGGCGAGAGGGCGGGAAACGCCGCCCTGGAGGAGATCGCCTGCATCCTCGACACCAGGCGCGAGTTGAAGCGAAAGTACGCCACCGGCATCGTCCTGAAGGAGATCTATCGCACCAGCCGACTGGTGCGCGAGATCACCGGCATGCCCGTGCAGCCCAACAAGGCCATCGTCGGGGAAAACGCGTTCGCGCACTCCTCCGGCGTGCATGTGGACGGGGTCATCAAGTTGATGAAGCGCCGGTCGAGTTTCGAGATCATCCGCCCACAGACCATCGGACGAGAGAAGACGGAGATCGTCCTAACCAGCCGCTCGGGCCGGAAGGCCGTCAAGCATCGGCTCGCCGAGCTGGGATACGATCTGTCGCCTGCGGAACTGGAGGCCACCTATCAGCGGTTCCTGGAGTTGGCCGACCAGCGCAAGCAGGTTACGGACGAGGAGCTGGAGTCCCTGGTGGCCGACGAGCAGCGGCTGGCGCAGGAGATCTATGCGCTGGACTACCTGCACGTGGTGAGCGGTGGCACCACCATTCCCACCGCCACCGTGCGCCTCCGCCGCAATGACGAGACATCCCAGGCGGTGGCCAGCGGAGTCGGGAGCGTGGATGCCGTCTACAAGGCGATCGCCCAACTCATCACCGCCCCCCATCAACTGCTCGACTACACCGTGAGTTCCGTCGCCGGAGGCACCGATGCCCTGGGCGAGGTGACGGTGCGTATCCAGGACCGCGCGGGCGCCGTCCACAGCGGGCGCGGCTCCAGCATGGACATCATCGAGGCCTCCGCCAAGGCCTATCTCCAGGCCCTGAACAAACTCGTGTTCCGGAGCGGCCTGGGCGGGGCCGCGGCGCGGGCGAAGAGGAAGAAAAGGAAGAGGAAGACATAACCCACATGGGCATGACCATCACCGAGAAGATACTCGCCGCCCACTCCGGCCGGGAGGTTGTGCGCCCCGGGGAGTTCGTCAACGCGCGGGTGGACCTGATGCTCGGCAACGACATCACCGCCCCCCTCGCGATTGCCGAGTTCCGGAAGATGGGCGCGGAGCGCGTGGCCGACCGGTCCCGGGTGGCGCTGGTGGCCGACCACTACACCCCCAACAAGGACATCAAGTCCGCGGAGCAGTGCCGCGTGATGCGGGAATTCGCACTCTCCCAGGAGGTGGCTCACTTCTGGGACACCGGCCGCGCGGGAATCGAGCACGCCCTTCTGCCGGAGGAGGGGCTGGTCGCCCCCGGCGAGTGCGTCATCGGCGCGGATTCCCACACCTGCACCTATGGGGCGCTGGGCGCCTTCGCCACCGGCGTGGGGAGCACTGACCTGGCGGCGGCGATGGCGACCGGGGAGTGCTGGCTCCGGGTGCCGCCCACCATCAAGGTGGTCTATCGCGGGGAATTGAAGCCCTGGGTCGGCGGCAAGGACCTCATCCTCTACACCATCGGGCGGATAGGCGTCTCGGGCGCCCTCTATCAGGCGCTGGAGTTCGCGGGCGAGACGATAGAGTCGCTGCCCATGGCGGGGCGGCTCACCATGTGCAACATGGCGATCGAAGCCGGGGCCAAGAACGGGATCATCAACCCGGACGCGGAGACCGAGAGGTTCATGAAGTCGGTTACCTCGCGATCCTATCAGCCCGTGGTCAGCGATCCCGATGCCGAGTATGTGCGGACGGTCGAGATAGACTGCGCTCAGATAGAGCCTCAGGTTGCGCTTCCCCATCTGCCGGAGAATGCCCGCCCGGTGCAGGAGGTGGGGGAGGTGACCATTGACCAGGCGGTGATCGGTTCCTGCACCAACGGCCGGATGGAGGACCTCCGCATCGCGGCCGCGCTGCTGAAGGGGCGGAAGGTGCATCCCCGCGTCCGGCTGATCGTCATTCCCGGCACCCCGAAGATACATTTGGAGGCGATCAAGGAGGGGCTTGGCGAGATCTTCCTCGCGGCAGGAGCCGTGCTGAGCACGCCCACCTGCGGGCCCTGCCTGGGGGGCCACATGGGGGTGCTCGCCGCCGGGGAGCGTGCGGTGGCGACGACCAACCGCAACTTCGTGGGCCGCATGGGCCATACCAAGAGCGAGGTCTACCTGGCGGGACCGGCGGTGGCCGCCGCCTCCGCCGTCCTCGGCAGGATCGCACATCCGGAGGAACTATCATGAAACTGCGCGGCCGCGTCCACCGCTACGGCGATCACGTGAACACCGACGTAATCATCCCCGCCCGCTATCTCAACACCTCGGACGCCAAGGAATTGGCGGCCCACTGCATGGAGGACATAGACCCGGAGTTCGTCAACAGGGTCGAGCCGGGGGACATCATCGTCGGCGGCGAGGATTTCGGGTGCGGCAGCTCCCGCGAGCAGGCCCCGCTGGCGATCAAGACCTGTGGCGTGAGCTGCGTCATCGCCGCCTCCTTCGCCCGCATCTTCTTCCGCAACTCCATCAATATCGGGCTGCCGGTGCTGGTCTGCGCGGAGGCGAGCGCGGAGGCGGCGGCCGGCGACGAGATGGAGGTTGACCTCGCCTCCGGGCGCATCGAGAATCTCACCCAGGGGCGCACCTATCAGGCGGAGCCCTTCCCCGAGTTCCTCCAGCAGATCATCGCCGCGGGCGGCCTGGTGGCCCACGTGAAGAAGAAAGTGACTGCTGGAGGCTAGTCCTCCTGGTCGGCGGCGGGCGGCTCCACGCGCCGTCTGATGGCCCGCTCCAGGCGGTCGCGGGGGAGCATCACCGACCGGCCGCACTGGTCGCACTGCACGCGAAGGTCGGCCCCGACGCGGACGATGGTCCACGTATTGCCCCCGCAGGCGTGGGGCTTGCGCAGCTCGACCCGATCTCCAACCCGAAGCGGCCGTTCGTCCATGATAGAGACGATTTAGCCCGCGGGTGGGTCGTCTCCTGCCGCCGCGGTCGGAGGTGGGCAGGATGCGCTCCTGCCATGTGGAAGTGCTAGGGCTGTCCTGGCGTCATGTTTTCTCATGAAAGGAAGTGAACTATGGGGCGGAACAAGATTGCCCTCGCATGTGTGATGGTCTTCGTGCTCGCATTGGCGGCGTTCGCAGCGGCGGCCGCCGAGGACGCGGCCCCCGGGGGCGAAGCCGCACTCGGGCAGGAGTCCGGTCCGCCGACGTTGTCGTTGGACGAGGCCATCTCTCTCGCCCTGGAGCACAACCCGCAGTTGGCGGCGGTCGAGGAAGACATCTCCTCCGCCCGGCAGACTGTCCTACAGGCCGTTGCTGTAGCACATGCACACCTCGACGTGACCACCATGCGCATGACACCGGTGGATCTACCCGAGTTCTCCTTCCAGAGCCCGGATAGCACGTGGCAGACCGATTTCTCGCTCTCTCAACTGCTCTACGCTGGCGGCGCGGTAGGCAAGGGTATCGATGCCGCGAAACGCCACGTGGCGAGCGCACAATCCATCTACGAACGCACTCGACAGCAGATCGCCTTCAAGGTCCGCCAGGCCTACTACCGCGTCCTCACCGCAGAGGAACAGGTCCAAGTCTCCGAGGAGGTGGTCAATTCCGCCAAGGAGCACCTGCGGGTCGCCCGTCTGCGCTATGATGCGGGCGTCGCCCCGGAATTCGATGTCCTCGCGGCCGAGGCCTATGTCGCGCGCGTGGAGCAGGCGCTCATCGCTGCCAAGACGGAGTTGAGCATCAGCCGTGAGGCGTTGAACACGGTCCTCGGCGTGCGTCTGTCGGATGACACTCGGCTCGTCGCCCCCCCCACGGCGGAGATCCCTGAGGTCGACCCGGACACACTGGAGGCGGAGGCGTTGGCCCAGCGCCCGGACATCGCGGCCGCCCGTGCGCTGGTCACCGTGAACGAGGCGCGCGTGGGCGTTGAACGCGCTGCCCGCAAGCCCACCATCACCGCGGGCATGTCCTACAGCTTGCGGCCGAAGACCACCATCCCGGGCGACCTGTTCGGTATACCCGGGTCGGAGATCGTGGTCTCCCAGAACTCCGGCAATATCGTGCTGGCCGCGAATTGGAGCCTGTTCAACGGAGGAGAGGTGACAGCCAAGATCCGGGGGGCCGAGGCGCGGCTTCGGCGTTCGCAGAATGAACTCAGTGCCCTTGAACTCCAAGTCGAACTCGAGGTAAAGAGCGCGTGTCTGCTGCTTGAGTCGGCCGCGGCCCAGAAGCGGGCGGCGGAGAAGGAAGTGGAGCAGGCAACGGAGGCCCATCGCATCGCCACTCTGAGATATCAGGAGGGCGTGGGCACCAGCGTCGAGGTGCTCGACGCGGAGGCCAATTTGAGCGGTGCGAGGACGCGGCTCAATGCCGCCATCTACAACCTCAACCTCGCGGTCGCCAACCTGGACCTGGCAGTGGGACGCTCCTGGATTCCCCCCGCGGGGATTGACGTTTCGGAGGGGCAGCGGTGACCGACCACCGGCCATCTCGGGAAGTGGATGTGGAGCGGGTGCTGGCGGCATACCGCGACCACATCAACGCAGGTCTCGCCTCCCTCTGCAAGTTCATGGGGTTCGAGGCGGTGGAATGGAAGGCGGAGGGGTGTAAGATCTGGGACACGGAGGGGAGGGAGTACCTGGACCTCCTCGCCGGATTCGGGACGCTCGCCCTGGGGCATCGGCCGCCCGCGGTGGTGGCCGCGGTCAAGGAACAACTGGACCGCATGCCTCTCGCCTCGCGGGTGCTGTTCGATGAGACGGTGGCCGACCTCGCGGCCGAACTCGCAGAGATTCTGCCCGGCGAGATCGCCAAGATGTTCTTCTGCCACAGCGGAACGGAGGCCGTCGAGGGTGCGCTGAAACTGGCGAGGCTGTACACCGGCCGCCGGAAGATCGTCGCCGCGGAGGACGGGTTCCACGGCAAGACTCTCGGCTCTCTCAGCGCCTCCGGGCGCGAGGTCTACAAGCAGCCCTTCGCGCCCATGGTGCCCGGCTTCACGCACGTTCCCTTCGGGGACGCGGATGCGCTCGCGGGAGCGGTGGACGAAGAGACCGCGGCGGTGATCCTGGAGCCGATCCAGGGCGAGGGGGGAGTCATCATCCCGCCGGACGACTACCTGCCGGCCGCCCGCGAGGTGTGCGACCGCACGGGCGCCCTGCTCATCCTGGACGAGGTGCAGACCGGACTGGGGCGCACGGGCAGCATGTTCGCGTGCACGGAGGCCGGCGTCGCCCCGGACATCATCTGTCTCGCCAAGGCCCTCGGCGGTGGTGTGATGCCTCTCGGCGCCTTCGCCGGCACCCCGAAGATCTGGGCCGTGATGGAGGAGAATCCGTTGCTGCATTCCTCCACCCTGGGCGGCAATCCCCTCGCCTGCGCCGCGGGCTTGGCGACGATACGGGAGATGAAACGACTCGACTTACCCTTGTGCGCGCGGCAACTGGGCGAGAAGGCGCTCGCATCCCTAAGAGACCTTCAGAGCGCGCACCCGGACGTCATCTCCGAGGTGCGGGGCCGCGGGCTCCTGCTGGGGGTGCAGTTCACCCATGCCGACATCGCCGGCCTGGTCATCGGCGGCCTCGCGCAGCGCCGGGTCATCGCCGCCTACACCCTCAACAATCCGCTCGTCGTCAGAATCGAGCCGCCGCTCGTCATCACCGAGGATGAACTCGAACAGGGCCTGGGCGCGCTGCGAGAGGCGGTGGAGCAGGCCGCGGAACTGGTCTCCTCGCTCGAGGAGTGAGGTGCCGGCCGTAGTCACCATCGACGGCTCCTCCGGCGGAGGGCAGATGCTCCGCAACGCGGTGGCCCTCTCCATGGTCGCCGGGCGGCCGGTGCGAGTGGTCAACATCTGACCGGCCTGCTGACCGAGGCCCGCTGGTCGGTGGAGGAGGGCGATCTGGTCCGCGTTACCTGCCAACCCCTGTAGGGCGGGCAT
>JALGTT010000301.1:0-2345 GCA_029821235.1 Candidatus Hebobacteria bacterium
GTGCGCGCCCTTGGTGGTGCCCTGCACGATCATGCCGTGGATGAGCATCGCCTTCAGGAGGTCCATCACGGTGGTCTCGGTGCCGCCGCCGATCGCCCCGGAGGAGGCGAACGCGCCGCCCACCTTGCCGGTGAACTCCCCGTAGTGGCTCACGCTCTCGTCGATCAACTTCTTCAACTCCGCCGCGATGCCGCCGAAGTACACCGGCGAGCCCATGATGATCCCGTCATAGGTCACCAGTTCGTCCGGAGTCACCTCCTCGCACGGGCGCAGCTCCATCTCCACCCCCGGCACCCCCCTCACCCCGTCGGCCACCGCCTCCGCCATCTTCTGCGTGTTCCCCGACCGGGTGTAGTAAACGATCAGCACTTTCGGCATTGCCGTGCACCTCCTCCTCGTTGTTCTGCCTGAGACTTCTTCGCACGCTCTCGGAAACCCCTGCGTCATGGACTCCATCGCGCACAAATCGCGCCGGATAGCAGAACTTGCAGACCGCGCGCGCCACAGGGCGACTTCCGCCGGTTCGAGGCCTCACTGAACGCGCAGAGGCTGGCCGCCTTATTCTTCAAACTTGTCCAGCGTGCGTCTCTTGGCCCGCGCTGGAGGCGGCTTCCGCATTTGCTCTGGCACATCCGGGAGATCTTCAGCCTCAAAGCAGGGACCGTTGACCACGGCTTCCAACAGTTCTGCCTGTTCCGGGTACATGGCGAGCGTCGCCTCCAGCACCCACAGCAGTTCCAGCAACTCAGTAGTGAACTGGCTGGTCCAGCGCTCGGGGCGAATGTCGTCGAGCGGGGAGGACTTGCGGCCCGCGCCCTCCTTCATCCGATATTTCAACCACGATTGCACCACTTTCAGGCCGGACACCTCGAACTCGTACACCTCTCGCGAAACCGGCCTGAATTCTCCCTTGCCCACCCGCAGAGTCCTCGTGCTCTCATCGTACTCGAAGGAGTCCGGGTAGTCCTCCGGCTTCCCCGGCACCGCCTTCACACACTTCGCCGCGCCCCGCGGGATACTGCCTTTCCGCTTTCCTTTGGGCACGAAACGTTCGCCATAGGTGTGCAGCCAGAGGAGGCGAGCCCCAACATCGCGCACCCGCGCGAACAAGTCCGCGTTCTTGGTCATGGGAACACGCAACTGGCGAGTCCCTAACTCTTTCTCGTACCTCGCGGTGAACGCGGGCTGAGCGAGAATGCCATACACGTACGCGGCAAAGTCCTCCGCGCGCACCGCGTATCCGTAAGCCTCGGACAGGAGGTCGAGAAGGTCCGGCGGGATGTTGGGTTGGGACCCCTTGACGTCGCGATACAGCGGCAATACTTCTTTTGCACCATAGGACCCGCGAAAGTGGTGAAGGTCAGGGATATCCGCGCATGCCACGACCGCAGGCCCTCCGCCCAAGGGGTGATTGAGCAGAGTTGTAAGGTATACTTGCCTGTCGCCATGCGCGCGCCACAAATCAGGGCGAAGGAAATCCCCCAGTCGCGAATCGGCGAGCATCCATTGCCTGTCGAATGAACGGTAGGCATATCGGGCGATCCGCGGGACCGAGGCCGTCAGGGGCAGCTCCTTGATGCGAGGCCGTCAGGGGCAGCTCCTTGATGCTCCTTGCACGCTTCTCTGGGCGAAAAAGCTCTGGGACCACAGATGCGATCTTCCGGTCTCGCGACTCCTTGAATAATGCCGCCCGATTCTTTTCTCTCATCAGGGTGCGCCATCGCTCCTTGAGATTCGCCGGGTCGTGAGAGATCGGCCACGTGCGCTTGAATTGAACTCCCGAATGTTGCCACGGCATCAGGTCGGTCAGCAGGGGCCAGTGGAAATACTTTCCCTTGCGAGCTGGCCGAAACGGTGCCTGCCAATCATCAGGGCATTCTCGCCATTCCAGGGACTGGAAATCCCGGATGGCCTCTAGTGCCGCGAGTTTCTCGTCGCGCGCACCCTCGATTCGGGCGTAACGAACAGCAGCGGGCTTATCCTTATTGACTTGCCCGAAGCGCACCGCCACCGCAATAGCCACCGGCGTCTGGATGGAGAACACGTTAGCCGTCTTGCGTGTGCCGCGCCCCTCGCCGCCCAGGTCGAGAACCCAGATCTCGTCACAGACGCGGCGCATGTGCTCCCGCATTCCGCAGAACGCGTCGCCGTCGAGGTAACTGGATGCGCTGATGAAGCTCACTATCCCCGGTCCGGCCGCGGTGTCCTCGTGCTCGAACACCTTCCACAGCGCCCACCGCCAGAAGTAGACGTAGAGGTTGTATAGGTTCTTCAGGTCAATGCCGTGGCCGGCTTCCCTCGCCGGCTCCAGAAAGTCAGCCAGGATGATCTTCTCGTTCGCGACG
>JALGTT010000301.1:2356-4835 GCA_029821235.1 Candidatus Hebobacteria bacterium
CGCCATCTCCCCAGCGAATCCATCCGCCCGTTCGCGCCCGGTTGCCCGCATCCGCCGCCTCATGACGATCATAGGGAGGGTTGCCCAGGCATACGATCACTGGCACCTCGCTCTTGACCTTGAGTGCTTTTCGATGCTGGTCCGCGATTGGCTTGAGAATCAGCGGGGTTTGTGGGGGCTTGGAATAAGGGCTCTCCAGCGTATCGGTCAGGTAGACATGCGGCCCGCCCTTGGGGAGAGTCGCTTCATGCCCACGCAGGGCGCGGCTTACGCGGGCCTCCGCGACCGCGTACGGGCCCACCATCAGCTCGAAACCGTAGAGATTCGCCGCGAGCGTGGTGGCCTGACCCGGCACGGAACCGGGTCCCTCCTGGGCCGCCACCCTTGCCAGCGCGTGCTCGATCACTCCCAATAGGTAGGTGCCCGTCCCCGCGGCCGGGTCGAGAGTAACCACACTGGAATCTGCAAAGCCCAGCGGTTTTCCCAGTCGGTTCGTCAACAGGTCGTCAATAAGCCGCACCTGCGCGTGCACAACCTGCACCGGCGTATAGTAGGCCCCAGCATCCTTGCGCAACTTCGGATCATACGCGGCAAGGAAATCCTCGTAGAAATACAGCCAAGGGTCCTCGGAGCCGGTCAGGCTGATCGGAGGAACGACGCCTATCACGCGCAGCAGCAGGTTCAACGACGCTGACAGCTCCGTCTGCACGTCGGCATCGGTCAGCACCTGGAGTGCGCGAGAGAGCAGGCTGTGCTCCGCGGCCAGCGCCTTCTGCGCGCTGTCGAGCGACAGTGGGTTGGCCCCCTCGCTGCGTGCCAGCAACAGCGCGAACGTCACAGTCTGCGCATATGCATCGGCAAACTGTTCGTCTGATGCCCCCGGGAACAGCAGTTGCCTCCAGTCCCCGGCCAGTTGCACGAGCGGAGATTCGGGGTCCTTGAGGGCATCCCTGACATCCTCCCGCAGCAACCGACACAAGGGAGCCACCATGGCCGCGAATCTTTGCAGGTCAATCTTTCCATTGCGGTCCCTGGGGATAATCGGCTCCCAGGTGAGGAAATCGCACAGTACCCTGACAAGGCGTTCTGCATCCTCGGCAGTTACCGCCCTCTTCCCCTCCTCGACTAGATCCCCTGACAGCCGGACGAGGTCGCCCACCCGCTGCCCGTGTCGGTAGAGTGCCCACTCGTTGCCGTCAGTATAGAGAATATTCGGCAGAACCTTGAAGCGTTTCCATTGTTCTCGGTTGTGCCCTCTAAAACTGGCTACCCTAGCACCTGTGCCAGGGGCCTTCAGCTCCGCGTACCCGGTCAGTAGCCCGTTCACATGTACCGCATAGTCCGGCCGCCCCAGCCGGTCGCGGAGCAAGGTCTCGCCGGTGCAAGTCGCCTGCCAGCCGAACGCGTCGGCAACTTCGCGCATGAAGTTCTCAAAGGGCGCGCGAAGTTGGTCCTCCGGCTCTCCGGCCGTAAGCTGGGACATCTTTTCTGAGACGGACTGGGCCAGCCGTCGCAGTGCAACAAGTATCGCCTCGCTCTCACTCATGCCAACAGGTTACCGTTTCTGAATGTATCCAGCAAGCAGCCTGCTGTGGCCTCGCCGCTGAGCGTTGTGCACTTGCCCCATCTTCGGCACATGATACTATTGTAGGCGAGAAAACAAACGCCTTTGTGGCATGACGTAGGGCGCAGCGATTATAAGAATGCCGCCGCCTACCGCGCGGCCTGCGCCCGCCTCTTCAGCATCTCCCGCTGCCGCGCGAGTTCCGCTTCCTTGCGCTGTTTGCGCACCGCGAGCATCTCCTCCTCCGGCACCAGGCGGGTCATCTCCTCGATGGTATCCCCCAGGCGCTGGCGGGCGGCAAGGAGTTCCTCCGGCTCCCACGTCCAGTGGGTGAAGTCCGCGCACACCTGGTCCGGCACCGCGAGGATCTGCTCCGCGCGCTTGAGCAGCGGCTCCGCCTGCGCGCGGAGGGCGGGGTTCTCCTTCACCTTGGCGCGGAGGGCCTCCGCGTAGTCCCGCAGCACGTAGTGGCTCTCCCAGTCCTCGATCCCGTCCCGGATGTTCTCGAACCGCACCGAGCTGAACGGCCCGTCCGGTCCGGGGTAGAACAGCATCCCGTCCCCGTTGGTGTCCCCCCAGCCCCATGGGGAGAAGGGGACCTCCGGCCACCGCCGGCCGTCCTCGGGCAGGTTGTGGTCCCAGATGTTGTAGCAGTAGTACTCGAACCCGGTGACCCCGAACTTCCACGTCATCCAGAACAGCACCCGGGAGGCGATCAGCGGCTCCTCCATCTGCACATTGGGGCAGGGAAGCATGGGCCCGGCCGCCACGTACCAGAAGAACCTCTCCCCGCGCTCCTGTGCCTTCTTGATGAGCGGCTTCACCTGTTCGGCGGTAACGCTGTAGACGTTGTTCGTGTCGTTGTTGATCTGGGGGTCGAAGATGTCGATCACCCCCTCCAGCTCCGGCCGCGGG
>JALGTT010000302.1 GCA_029821235.1 Candidatus Hebobacteria bacterium
CGTCGTCATGTCCCCGTTCACATCGTGGATGTCCAGATTGCGCAGGTAGATGTGATCCAGCGTCCCCGCGTCCTCGCCCAGCACGCGCACGCCTTGCCTCACACCAGGCCCCGCCGGGTCGTAGTTGGTGATCTCCAGGTTGTTGATCTCCCAGTACTCCTGGTTGTAGAGAAACACCGCCTCCTGGTGGGTGCCCGCACAGTTGATCAGCGGCTTGTTGCCGGTGCCATAGGAATCAACCACGATGGGATTGCCGGCGGTTCCGGAGCCCTTGGGATAGAGTTGCTGTCCATTCCAGACCGAGCCGCACTTCAGCAGGATTTCATCCCCGGGCTGGAAGGTGACCGAGTTCACCTTGGTGAGGTTCTGCCAGGCGATGGTCTCCGCGGTGCCGGAGTTGCTGTCGTTTCCCCCCCCAGCGCTACCACCCACCAGCCCATCCTGCTTCGTGCCGACATCGCCCTGCCTCCCGTGAACAGCGGCATCCCGACTCGCTCCCCGCGCGCTTCCGACATACGAATTATACCCTGTCGCCGCCATTCAGGTCACCCCACACGTTCCACGGCGATGGGGAGCCCTGCTTGTCGGATGGGCCTGGCTTGCCAGTCGTTTCGGGGGCCGGTATCATGTGCCCACATGAACGACCAGATGCGCGAGATCGATGTCCTGATTCGCGCCCGCTACTCCCTCCTCTACGTGGTCTCCTGGGAGGAGCGGCGGGTGCTGGCGGCCCTCAAGGAAATCGTGGTGGGCCAGGACAAGGAGTTCTACACCTGGTCTGAGACCATGGGGCTGCGGGGAGGGCAGAAGCCCATCACCGCCGGTAGCGCCGACGCCAGGACGCGCGACCCCATGAAGGTGCTCGATACCATTCGCACCAGCGCGCAGCCCGCGGTGTATGTCCTCAAGGACTTCCACGTCTTCCTCTCCCCCCAGTACCCTCACGCCAGCGCGGTGATCCGCAAACTTCGCGACCTGGCGGATGCGCTCCACACCGCCTACACCACCGTGATCCTCCTCTCACCGGTGCTCCAATTGCCGAACGAACTGCAGAAAGACGTAACCGTCATTGACTACGAACTGCCCACCCTCCGCGACCTCGACGGGCTGCTCACCAGGGCGGTGGAGTCGCAGCGGGGCAACGAGCAGGTGGACGTCAATCTCACCGCCGAACAGCGGGAGCGCCTGCTGAAGGCCGCGCTCGGGCTCACCCTCTGCGAGGCCGAGAACGTGTTCGCCCGCTGCATCGTGGAGAAGGGCCGCTTCGACGTCGACCTGATCATCGCGGAGAAGCAGCAACTCATCCGCAAGTCCGGGGTGCTGGAGTACTTCGAGGCCCGGGAGGGAGTGCAGGACATCGGCGGGCTGGATGTGCTCAAGGGATGGCTGAGGAGTCGCGCCCTGGCCTTCACCGAAAAGGCGCAGCGTTTCGGGCTGCCCTCGCCGCGGGGGATTCTCCTGCTCGGGGTGCAGGGCTGCGGCAAGAGCCTCACCGCCAAGGCGGTCGCGCAGCTCTGGCGGCTGCCCCTGCTCCGGCTCGACGTGGGGCGCATCTTCGCCGGCCTGGTTGGCTCCTCCGAGCAGAACATGCGCCAGGCGATTCGGATGGCGGAGACGGTGTCGCCGTGCGTGCTGTGGCTCGACGAGATCGAGAAGGGGCTGGCGGGAGTCCAGTCATCCGGGATGGCCGACGCCGGGGTGACCGCCCGCGTCTTCGCCACCCTCAACACGTGGATGCAGGAAAAGACCAAGCCGGTCTTCCTCGTGGCCACCGCCAACGACATTACCCAACTTCCCCCCGAGCTGCTCCGCAAGGGCCGCTTCGACGAGATCTTCTTCGTGGACCTGCCCACCGAAGAGGAGAGGCGGGAGATCTTCGCCATCCACCTGCGCAAGCGCAAGCGGGACCCGGATCAATTCGCGCTCGACCGGCTGGCGGTCGCCTCCAAGGGTTTCTCCGGCGCGGAGGTGGAGCAGGCCGTGATCTCCGGGATGTACTTCGCCTTCGAACAGGACCGGGAGGTCACCACCGAGGACATCCTCACCGCCGTCAAACAGACCGTGCCGCTCTCCGTCACCATGCGGGAAGAGATCTCCATGGTGCGCCACTGGGCGAGAGGCCGCCCGCAGCGACCTCGAACCCTTCACCACCTGGGTCCGCCCGGGAACGTGGGACTTGTAAGCCTGTAGCGCAGGTCCCCCGACCTGCGTCCATTCGCGGCACAAGCATACAGCCGGTGAGCCGTAGGGCGGACACCCTCGCCACATGGCCAGCGGGTAGGCCGATGTCTGCCGATACCGCGTAATGCCTGGCTGCACCAGGAGAGTCCCCTGGCCTGCAAGGATCTTGGGCCGCTGCCAGCATTCACTGCACGATGGATGCTGTCATCTGCAGCCAGTGGGACCGCGAGGACAGTGACGATAGCAAACGCATACAAGAATCAACGCGGTCTGTGGGTTGCTTCCCTCCAAAGCACGCCAGCTGTGGAGGCCGACTCCGCACGCTCAGTCACTCAGAGCCTGGGAGCCCCGGCCACCGTGCGACCTCAGATACTCAGCCACGGCCAAGCTTCCCCTGTCGGACGTGAGTGCCCAATCGAGAGGTGTGCTACCGTACTCGTCCTCCGCGTTAACCTCTGAGCCAGCGTCCAGTAGCAGCATTACCATCTCAAGCTTGCCTGCCTCTGCGGCCGCATGCAGAGGCGTCCCACCGAGTAGCCCGCCCCTGGTGTTTGGACTGGCCCCACTGGATAGCAGTATGGCGGCCGACAACGCGTTCCCCTGCTCGGCCGCTCGGTGTAGAGCCGTATCTTCGAAGATCCCACCCAGCGCATTTGGGTTAGCTCCGTGTTCCAGTAGAAGCTCCAGTAACGCCACATCTCCCAGTTCTGCAGCGCACTGTAGCGGTGTGCCAAACACCTCGTCATCGGAATCGGGGTCAGCCCCGTGGTCAAGGAGAACAAGAGCAATGTCGTATCTTGGCCCGAGTATCGGATCGGTTGCCTCATTGAGCGGTGTGCAACCACACTCGTCCGCGCTGTCAACATACACGCCATGGTGTAGCAGTATCTGAGCGACCTCCGCGCTACTCGCCATGTGAAGGGGAGTGCTACCATGCGGACCCCGGGCATTGGCGTCGGCACCCTCCTTCAGCAGTCGCAGTAGGGCATGACTCGCACCTTCTCGCGCGGCGACATGAACTGGTTCGAGTCCCATCCTGTTGCGTGCATCGACACGAGCTCCCGCCTCTACTAACAAGGCCACAATCTCAGGATGGTCGCCAGCCGCGGCTGCATGTAGGGTGGTCGCACCATCTCTGCCACGCGCGTTGACCCTCGCTCCTCCATTCAGGAGCCTACGCACTACGCTCACCTGTCCGCGTCCGGCCGCGCGTCTCAGATTTCGGTCCTTCAGTGCTCGGCTCCCCAGCAACACGGCGCCTACGAGCACTGCCGCCGTTAGCGCGCAGAACGCAGCCCATCTCAGCTTCACGGCTTACACACCTTACAGGGCGTCAGGCCCTTCGCTTCGGCTTCCTCGCGCGTCATCGGAATGTCGGACCTGGAGAGGGAAGAACATCCCGCTCGGTGGTAGCGTTTCCCGGTCTTGGTGGCGTGTACGATGTCCGAGGCGGCGGTGTGCGTGTCCGAGCGGGGGGACATCGAGGACTCTGTCTGGCTGCTTGAATTCGAGCCGCAACCCGCCAGAGCAGCGAGGAACACCGCGGCAACAACCACCACGGCGACAAACGCGAGACGCCTGCTTCCCATGCTGAACCCTCCTCACTTACAGCCTGGGGGGCACCACTCAGCGCCATATCCCAAATCGAAGGCGTCCCCTTCCAGCGCCTGCTTCGGCAACGGGAGCGGATTCCCCTGCCGGGGGCGCAGGGGTTACAGGTTCAGAGGCGTTCGTGGTGGAAAGGCGCGGGAACAGATACCACGGAAGGTCACGGGCGACCGAGGGAAGCGCAACGGAGAACCTTGGTAGGCCGTGCAGGGATCGAACCTGCGACCTTGGGATTAAGAGTGCGCCTGCTTGGCAGACACACGCGGCGGAATCTCATTCTCGCCGAGTCCCCTGCTCTGTGTCCCTGTAATCCTCTGACTTTCTTGGGATTCGATCTATGTGATTTTGTCTCAATTCACGGCTTCAACAATGGCCACTAGATACCCTGCCATATTGCTCACTCATGCCAGTGGAAGAGATGAACTTGTTGGCCGCACATTGTTTGGTGACTTCCGATCAGACCTAGTATCTGTCCCAAGATAGTAGGTCAAATGGCCACAGATTCCCTTAGAATCTCTAACAAAACCCTGTAAAGGGATTGGAATAGGAGATGAATTGGAGGCATTTTCTGGTGGGAGGGAATGCCGATGGCGAAGGTTTTGGTAAGTGACGAATTGTGGGAAGTGATGGAGCCGTTGCTGCCGCCGGAGCCGCCCAAGCCGAAGGGGGGCCGACCCAGAGTGCCAGACCGGGCGGCGCTCACCGGGATTCTGTTTGTGTTGCGCTCGGGTATCCCTTGGGAAATGTGGC
>JALGTT010000303.1 GCA_029821235.1 Candidatus Hebobacteria bacterium
GAGTGAGTGCGGGAGGGGTATTCGTCCAGGGCGATCGCCGCCACCAGGCGCGGGCGCGGGAAACCGGCGGAGGCGCGCTGGTACTCCGGGTGAGTGCGGAGGAACACGGGCCACGCAGAATTGGGGTGCCCGCAGAGCAGGGCCGTCACCGCGAGGAGGTGGGACTTGCCGGAGCCATACACGCCCTGCACCAGGAAGGCGTCGCCGCGCTGCTCCTGCCGCGCCAGCCCCCGCAGGAGCGCCTCGAACACCCCCCTGGTATCGGGATCACCGAGGTGGTATCCCGCGACCAGGTCATCGAGCGCGGCGCCCGCCCCCTGACCCGCGGACAACCGATCCCGAAGCGCGGACAGGTCCTCCAGTGAGACTACCGCGGGGACGCGCGAGACCGAGATGAGGTCGCCGACGGTCTGCGATGCGGTCAACACCTTCGTTCCCTCGCCCATGGGAACGGATGTTCGCCAGGGCCGGGAAGAACCCCTTCCCCCGGTGTGGTCGCGCTAAGACGAAGCGACCTCTTCCCACACGCGCTTGACCTGCCTGGCCACCGCCTGGTTGGAGTCGATCACCGCCACGCCGGGACCGACTATCTGCTCGATCTCGGGCTTGATGAGGGTGTAGTGAGTGCAGCCGAGCACGACTACGTCGATACCGCGGCCCTGGTATTCCCGCCACTTGCCGGCCACGATCTCCTCTGCCCGCGCCAATTCGTCCCACTCGATCGCTTCGGCGAGGCGCTCCAGGACCACCTTGTGAACGGTGACGCCCCCACAGAACTCGGCGATCAGGTCGGCGAGGGCCGCGCTGGCGGAGGTGAGCGCGGTGCCGAACACGGCGATGTGGTTCGTCTTCGTCATTGCCGCGGCGGGCTTGACCGCGGGGACCACCCCCACGAAGGGGACGCGATACTTGGCCCTGAGGTGGGAGAGGGAGACCACGGAGGCGGAGTTGCAGGCGAGCACGATCAGCCGCGCCCCCTTCTCCACCAGGAGACCGCTGTTGTGGTCAATGATCTGCACCAGTTCCTCGGGCGAGCGGTCGCCATAGGGGAAGTGCTCGCTGTCGGCGTGGTAGTGGACCTCAACGTCGGGAAGGAGCCTGCGCACCTCCTCGGCGATGAGCGTTCCGCCGACCCCGGAGTCGGTGACCGCGATCACGGTCCCCCTCCTTTCCCGTCCGGCGCGGCCGCTCCCGCCCGCTCCAGATAGGCGGCCAGCAACCTCCGCGTAACCGGGCCTGGTTTGCCGTCCCCGACGGGCGCGCCGTCAATGGTGATGACGGGGCATACGTCAATGGTGGTGCTGGCGAGAAACACCTCCGCCGCGGCACGGAGCCTCTCCAGGGACACGGGCTCCTCGCGCACGGGAATGCCAACTTCCCCGGCCACCTCGAGGACGACCTCCCGCGTGATGCTGGGGAGGATGGCAGGAGAAAGCGGATGGGTGAGCACCACACCCTGCTCCACGCAGAATACGCCGGCCGAGGTGGCCTCGGTCACTATCCCGTCCTCGTTCACCAGGATCGCCTCGAGTGCCCCCTGCTCCTTCGCCTTCGTCTTGGCCAGCACATTGGGCAGCAGGTTGGTGGACTTGATGTCACACCGCTGCCAGCGGATATCGGGCGCGGTGATGGCGGCCACGCCCTCCCGGATGCTCGGGTCGAGCAATGGCTCCAGGTCGCGCACGTGCACCAGAACGGTGGGGCGCAGGCCGCGGTCGTAGGCGTGTTTGCGGGGGGCCGCGCCCCGCGTCACCTGCACGTAAACCAGCGCTTCCGCGAATCCGCTGCGCCGGCAGGCCTCTTCGATCGCCCGCCCGAGCTGTGCGATATCCACGCTGCGAATGTCAATCTCGTGGAGGCTTCGCTCCAGCCGGGCCAGGTGCCGGTCGAGGGTGAACAGCCGTCCCCCGTAACTGCGCACCACCTCATAGACGGAATCGCCGAAGAGGAATCCCCGGTCGTTGATGGGGATGGCCGCTTTCTCCGGCTCCATGAATTCTCCGTTCAGATAGACGATCTCAGGCATCTCTCTCCTCTGCGCTGGCCTACTTCGCCGGCCGCAAGTCGGCGATCCGGCCCCCGTCCACGTAGACCGTCAGCGTCTGCTCTCTCACGAAACCCACCAGCGTCATCCCCACCTCGGCCGCCAGTTCCACCGCCAGGTGGGTGGGCGCGGAGACGCCGGCCACCACCGGCAGCCCGGCGCGCGCCGCCTTCAAGGCCATCTCGAACGAGCATCGGCCGGACAGTACGGCCGCCCTGCCCCGGGCCAGTTGGTCGGCGAGCAGGAGTTTTCCGATCGCCTTGTCCAGGGCGTTGTGCCGCCCGATGTCTTCGCCGAAGGCGAGCAGTTCGCCCTCCGCGTCGAAGATCGCCGCCGCGTGGCTGGCGCCGGTGCCCCGGAAGTGCTGCTGCTCGGCCTGCATCGCAGGCCTCCGGGGAGGCGCGCGGCCAGGTCGGCGATCAGGTCGCGGCCGCACAGCCCGCAGCTGGAGGCGATGGTGAGCCTGCGGCGCGGGCGTGGAGCCTTGCCACTCTCCGGCCGCCGAAGGCGGGTGACGGACAGCTGGTTCTGCACTTCGTCGTCACAGTGCGCGATGGTTCCCAAGTCCGCGGGCCCGTCGATCAATCCCTCGCTCAGGCAGAAACCCGCGGCCAGCGCCCGGTCGTCGCCGGGGGTGCGCATGATGGTGGCGTAACTCTCTCCGTCCACCAGGATCTCCAGGGGCTCCTCCACGATCAGGAGTGCCTCTTCCTCGGTCAGGTTTCCCTCGCGCAGACGCCACACCCGCGCGGCCGCGGTGGGGTCATTTCCGGGCACCACAACGACTCCCTTCACACCGGATCAGCCACTCCGCCCACTCCTCGGGGGTGTTCACATTGAAGAAGGGACGGGGGTCGGGGAATCTCACCGGCGCGGCCCCGAGGCATTCCCAGAGTTCGCGCACACGTCTCACTCCGCGGGCGATGTGCTCGCTCACCGCGTCGGCGAGCCGCGCCTCCACCACCGCGCAAAGCGGCTGCCAGACGCCGTCCTCCGTCTCCGCCACCACCACGGGAGTTCCGCCCTCCGCGAAGGCCGAGCACAGCCGC
>JALGTT010000017.1:0-1477 GCA_029821235.1 Candidatus Hebobacteria bacterium
AGGGCCATCGTCACCACCGAGGAAAATGAGACGCGGGTGAAGGTCGGACAGGTGGAGGTGGTGCTGCCCCACGGCCGGGAGTATGCAGTCCGCAACGGGGTGAGCATGCCGATGACTGTTGGAGCAGAGGTGCGCGATGGAATCGTGGTAGTCCCACTGTCCTTTGTGGAGACCGTGCTTGGCTGGCCCATCCGCTGGGAGCAGAGAGGGGACATGCCGTTGACGAAGATCGAGGTTCGGTAGCGCACACAGGGCGGCCACAGGCCCCCTCACCGAGCCTTCCTCCGGCGGCGGGGAACCGCGGCCGGTGCGATGACGAAGGCGATCGCCAGCCCCATCAGCCCCCAGCCGACCAGGGGGCCGAAGCGCGGCCCCGGCTGAGGGGTTTTCACCAGGGCCACCTTCGCGGTGAGGATGGCGGGGCGGAACATCTGGCTCCTCTCCACCACCCTCCCCTCGGGGGAGACCACGGTGGAAATGCCGGTGGAGGCCGCCCTCACTACCCAGCGCTCATCACCGCGATCTGCTGGTGCTGTCTGGCGGCTGCGGTGTGGCCGAACCAGGCGTCATTGGTGATCACCACCAGCACCTGCGCGCCCTGGCGGGAGAGGTCCCAGGCGATCATCGGGAAGGTGGATTCGAAGCAGATCATGGGGCCCACCGCGATGGCGCCGGCCTGCAATACCTTGTGGACGGCCCCCGGCACGAAATCCTCCTCGCGCACGTGGTAGTGATCGAGGAAGGGCAGCCAATCGCGGCCGGGCACGTACTCGCCAAATGGAACGAGCTGCACCTTGTCGTAGCGGGCGATCAGGTTGCCCGTGGGCGAGTACAGGTAGGCCGAGTTGGAGATGCGTCCGCGGGAGTCGACATGCGGCCCCCCGGTCAACAGCCAGGCGCGGGCGCGCCGGGCCGCCCGGGAGGCCTGTTCCCCGATCCAGGGGTTCTGGACTGGGTCGTCGGGGAGGGCGCTCTCCGGCCACACCACCAGCGCGGGGGCCGCTCTGGCGGCACGCTCGGTCATCGTCTCATAAGTGGTGACGGCGCTCCGCTGCTGCGCGGGGGTAAGGGGGATGTTCACCTGTTCGGCCCGCAGGGGGCCGTATGTGCTTCCCTGGACTATCGCCACCTGGATGGTCGTGTCGCCCTTCACCGGGTGGGCGCGCGCCCAGAGCCACGCGCCCCCCACTAACGCCCACACCAGCACGGCCGTGGCCAGTCCCCTCGCCAGGCCGGCCGCGCGGGCGGGACGACGCAGACCCGCCGCCACCCCCTCCGCCAGCGCCGCGTTGCACAACACGATGAGGAATGAGAGCCCCAAGCCTCCCGCCGGCCGGGCCGCCGCGAGTACGGGCAGGGCGGGGCTCTGGCTGTAGCACAGCCATCCCCAGGTGAACCCGAACTGCCCCAGGCCCCGCGCCCACTCCACGCCACACCAGAGGGCCGCCATCCCGATCACCCTCGGCAGCCAGCCCAG
>JALGTT010000017.1:1494-20885 GCA_029821235.1 Candidatus Hebobacteria bacterium
CGGCCACGATCAGCCACACCGAGAACCCGAACAGGACCAGCCAGTAGAGGAGGGCGCCGAAGAACACGAACCCGGCGGCCGCGCTCCCCAGCGCATTCCCCAGCCGGGAGCCGGCGCGCACCGAGACCATCCACGGCACCAGCGCCACCCAGGCCAGCGGCCACCACCCCACCGGAGGGAAGCAGAGGAACAGCAAGGCCCCGGACAGCACGCAGAGGATGAGGCTGCCTCGCAGCGATAATGTCTTTCCCGACTCCGACAAGGCTGCTCCTCCCGAGAGAATCGGCCGACCGAGGTCACCGGTGCGGCTTCCGCAAACCGGCGCGCGGGCCCGGACATGAGTGGTTTGCCATATCCCCCTCGAGGTGTCCAGCGACCGCGGCAATGAAGGTCATGGGTATCGCGCGCCCAATACTCCCCGGAGCAGGTTTCGATAACCTCGAGGAGGATGCGGTCCGTGAAGGACTTGATCGCGCGGCTCGCCACCGAGCCCATGACGCGCATCGTGGCCCTGGGGGCCTCCGCCACCGAGCGCGGCCCACACAGCGAAGGATGCCACAACTGGGTGGGCTGGCTGGATGTGGGTCTGCGGGAGCGCTTCGGCCGCGTCCATCATGTGATCAACGCGGGCGTTTCGGGCGACACCACCCGCGGGATGCTGGAGCGCTTCGACCGGGATGTGGCCCATTACCGGCCCCACCTGGTCATCATCACCGGCGGCGGCAATGACTGCAACCCCGCGAACGGCATCTCCGTGGGTCAGTTCGCTGCCAACCTGCGGGAACTGATCGGGAGGACGCGGGCGCTCCCCGAATGCGGGGCGCTGCTACAGACCTACTATGCCTTCGACGCGGAGGCGATGCCGGACGAGCCCGAGCGAGCGCGGCAGTTCCCCGCGTACATGGAGGCGGTGCGCCGGACGGGCGCGGCCGAGGGGGTGGAGGTGGTGGATCATCTGCCTCGCTGGGAGCGGCTGCAGCGCGAGGACCCCGCGGCCTATCGCCGTCTCATGCGAGACGCCATGCACCTCAATCCCCTCGGCAACATGGTGTTCGGCCTGGACCTGCTCCGCTGGCTGGAGGTTCCCATCTCCGGGGAAAGCGCGGCTCGCTGTGTGGAGGGTGTCAGCGTGCAGCGCCGAATGGATGCCCTCGCATAGCCGGCCCGTGCTGCATGACCCCGCGAATGCACCGTTGTGAAGCCAAGTCGCGATGCCTTAACAATTTCTTCGCAACTGATTCTCTTGACAGTAATAACTGTTGGTTACAGTTACTATCAAATCACACGAGCAGGTCATTCTCTAAGGGGAGGAGTGGCATGAAACCCGCTCTGTATGCTGGACTCATCGCACTTCTGCTTGCAGTCAGTGTGGCGTTGCCGGCAGCCGCGGACGAGCCGGGGTCCGCAACGTCCGCCGCCGCCACGGCCGCGTCTCAGCAGACCGGAGACGAACAGGCCGCGACGGAGGCCTCCGCCTCGGATTCACAGGAGGCCGAGCCGGAGATCGAGGTGGAGGTGGTGGGCAAGCGAGAGGGGCTTCTCTCCATCTCGCCCGCGGCCGGAGAGGCCGTCGTCGAGGTGGAGGCCCAGGAGATCGAGGACGCGGGCGCGGGAACGGTGATGGAGGCGGTTGACCTCACCCCGTCGGTGTTCGTCAGACACCAGGGCGCCCGCTACGAGAACCGCCTTTCCATCCGGGGCGCGGCCCCGCGGCTGGTGCTGTTGGACGGCATTCCCATCGCGCGGGAGGGCTACACCGGTCTGGGCGGCGGCGCGGGCGGCAAGGAGGCCGGTTTCGCCGGCCGCATCCTCTATACCATGCCCGCGGACATCATCCAGCGCATCGATGTGATTCGCTCTGTGGGCGCGGTGGTGTATGGTCCCGCGGCGGCCACCGGCGCGGTGATCAACATCGTCACCAAGGAGCCGGAGGCCGGTCAGCAGGTGAAGGCCACCGCCACCTATGGCTCGTACAACGCGCGTCGCAATCAGATCCAGGCGGGAGTCAGCGACGGCCGCATCGCCTTCCTGGTGGAGGCCGGGAGCGACTACGCCGACTCTCACCTTCCGCTGGGACAGAAGCGGTTCCAGGATATCTTCACCAAGTTGATCTTCAACCAGCCCGATGGCTCGAAACTGCTGCTCGACTACTTCAGCCTGGAGGGACGGCGGACCCTGGACCTGAGCCAGGACTTCTCCATCGTGCCGCCCCGCTACTGGCAGATCGACCCCTGGGACGAAGAGTTCCTGAACGTGGTCTACAGCCAGGCGCTGGACGAGGAGACGACTCTGGACTACGTGGTCTACAAGCGGAACCGCAAGTTCACCACCAACCAGTATCTCAACCCCGCCTTCAGCAAACTCCAGCAGTACTGGATCGAGGGGCAGGACGACATGGGAGCCGACCTCCGCTACAGTGTGCGCAGGGAGGACGGAAGCACCACCCGGGCCGGGTTCCAGTGGGCCAAGATCAGGTCGGATATGCTGAATACGAAGTACTACCGGAAGACCCCGAGCGGATGGGTGCCGCTGCCCAAGCCCAAGGTGGTCTACGTCGAACAGGAGCGGAGCACCAAGAGTTTGTTCTGGAACCGGACGGTGCCGGTCGGCCCGCGGCTGCGGGCGAGCATCGGAGCCAGGTGGGATGACCCCAGCGACAATGCTCCGGCCGCGACCTACTCCGCGGGGCTGGAGTTGGACGTGTCCCCGAAGACCGCGTGGCACCTGCACGTGGGGACGGGACAGGAGTACCCCGTCCCGACCGAGGGCGATGTGCAGAAGGGGATCGTGCCCCTCAAGGCCCGGACGCGCAGCGCGGAGGTGGGATGGACGCTGCGTCCAGACGACTCCTCTCGTTGGCAACTCAACGTGTTCTGGTCGGATACCAGGAACGCGCGGATTCTCTACAACGATCCTCCGGGGGCGGTCGGCCCCACCGCCTTCATCAGCAAGGCCGAGGATCTCACCCAATCGGGCGTGGAGCTGATCTACGACCGGCAGGTGAACGAGAACCTGCGGTGGTTCGCCAACTACACCTATCTGAAGGAAAAGGTCACCAACAAGCACACGCCCTATATTCCGGGGCCGCTCTATCCCACTGTGGCGGAGCCGCCCGTCCACATTGCTGCGGCCGGCCTTCGCGCCACGACCGGGAAGACCCGGCTCTCCCTCAGCGCCAAGTACTCGGCGGACTACATGGCGCAGAACCGGTTGATGCGGTATGCCGCCCCGGTGGACAGTTACCTGGTCTTCGACTTCAAATTGACGAGGCCGGTGGGCTCCGGGGAGTTGTCCGTCTTCGTGGACAATCTTCTCGACACCGACTACGAGACCATGCCGGCGTTTCCGCGGCCGGGCAGGAACTATCGAGTGAGTTACTCGGTGCCGCTGTGATGCATAGCGCCGTCGGCCGGGCGCAGCCCTTGGCTGCGCCCGGCGGCACAGGCGGCCCGCAGGGGGCAAAGCGGCGGGAAGCGTAATAGAAGCGATTGTCGAGAAAGGGCTCAGGAGGTCACTGATGTGGGAATTGCTCAAGCAAGGCGGGGTGGTGATGTACCCGCTCGGCGTTTGCTCCCTGATTACGATAGGCATCTTCATCGAGCGGCTTTGGCGGTTCTCCCGCGCCGACCGCAGCCCACAACAGGTGTTGGCGCGGGCCGAGCGTGTGCTGGCATCCGGCGGACAACAGGTGTTGGCGCGGGCCGAGCGTGTGCTGGCATCCGGCGGCGCGTGGCCAGATGCTCCGGCTCCCGCCGAGCGGGTGGCGGGAGCCGCACTGGAGAAAGCCGGGGCGCCCAGGACGGCCGTTGAGAACCACATGCAGGCCGCGCTGGCTGCGGAGGGGCTGCGGCTGAGCGCGCACCTGGGGATTGTGGGAACCATCGGCAACATCGCCCCCTTCATCGGCCTGTTCGGGACCGTGCTCGGCATCATCCGCGCCTTCCGCGACATCAGGCGCTGGTCGCCACCGCCGCGGGACTCTTCGTCGCCATCAGCGCGGTGATCGTGTACAATCTCTTCGTGATCTGGCAGGGCCGCATCTTGAGGCGGGCGGAGGTGGTCGCCTCCGAGATGCTGGAACTAGTGGCACCGGAGTCGCGATGATGGCGATGGGCAATCAGAGCAGCAACCAAGAGATCATCGCGGACATCAACATTACGCCCCTCACAGACGTGATGCTGGTGCTCCTGGTCATCTTCATGGTGACCGCCACCTTCTTCGTGACAGAGCCGGCGATGCAGGTGGAACTTCCACCCGCGGTAACCAGCCAGCCGGAGGTTCGGCAGCAGGGGGAGATCACGGTGATCGTGAACGAGGCCGGCCGGCTCTTCGTGAACGACCAGCCGACCGCGCCCGAGGACCTCACCCAGGCTCTTATGGACGCCGCCCGCGCCACCCCCGCGGACCCCAAGGTGGTGGTCATCCGGGGGGATTCCGAGGCGGCCTACGGCCAGATCATCTGGATCATGGACAGCGCGCGGCTTGTGGGATTGCGCAATATCTCCCTCGCCACCCAGCCACCGAAGGAGGTGAAACCGGGCTAGTCCCGTGCCACCATGAGCGCCTCCTCTCTTCTAAGTAGACTGGATCCGCCCCGCCGGCTCGACCGGCTGCTCCTGGTCGCGCTGGTCTTGTCCGCCCTCCTCCACGGGGGCATCCTCTATGGCCTCAACCGATGGGGCCCCTGTGTCTGCAACTTCGGCAAGGTGGTCTGTCCCAAGATGGGGCAGAACTGCGATGTGCCGGTGGCTCTGAAGGTGGTCGAGAGCGAGAAGCCGAAGCCCCCTCCGCCTCCCCCTCCAAAGCCCAAGCCAAAGCCGACCGTGGTGGTGGAGAAACCCCGGCCGAACAAGCCTCCCGCCGCCCCGAAGGCCGGCAAGGTGGTCCTGCCCGACGAGGCACTCAAACCGGCACCTCCGCCCAAGAGCGAGATCACGGTGGACCGGCCCGCCCTGCCCGAAGAGGTGGTGGTGAAACAGTCGGAGGCCGATGCGCCGGTGATCGCCACAGGTGAGATATTCGAGCGGGCGGGAGAACTGACCGCCGGAGAACCCGGCCAGTTCGGGCTCGGCGGCACCGGCACGGGGGTGGGCACCGGACCCTTCGGCACCGACTCCGACGGGAGCGGCACGGCCGAGGCCCCGCCCACGGCTCCAGTCGTCACCCCCAAACCGCCTCCCCCGCCTCCTCCCAAGCCCAAGGGCCCGAGCCGCCCGCCCAAGGTGCTGAACTGGACCGATCCGCCCTATCCCGACCAGGCCAGACAGCAGGGAATCGAAGGCACCGTGGTGCTGAGATTGACGGTGATGGAGAACGGCCGTCCGACCAACGTGACCGTGGCTCGCTCCTCCGGGCACGCCGCCCTCGACCAGGCGGCCCTGGGGCATGTCAAGCGGGCCCGCTTCAAGCCCGCCCTCCGGGACGGCCGGCCGGTGGCGATGACGATCACCTTCAGGGTGAAATTCCGGCTGGTGAACAGGTGATGTGATGACAGCCGACACTGACCTCCAGGCGGCGGATCTGGCGGAGACGCATCCGTGCTATTGCGAATCGGCCTGCTCGCGGTACGGCCGGGTGCATCTGGCGGTGGCGCCGAGGTGCAACCTGGGCTGCCGATACTGCGAGCGAACCGTGGGGGAGCGGGCGCGCGGGGCCGCCGGACCCGGCACCGCGGAACAGATCCTCTCCCCCGAAGAGGCGGCGGCCCGGGTGGACGAGTTGCGAGGGCGCTGGAATCTGCGGGTGGTCGGCATCGCCGGGCCGGGCGAGCCGCTCGCCAACACGGCCACTCTGGAGACCCTGCGGCTGGTCAACCGGGCCCACCCCGACCTGCTGCTCTGCCTCAGCACCAATGGGTTGGAACTGGAGGGGATGCTGCCGGAACTGGTGGCGGCGGGTCTGCGGTCGCTCACCGTTACCATCAACACCACCCGCCCGGAGACCGCGGCGCGGCTCTACGCGTGGGCGATGATTGACGACAGGCGGATGGTGGGTCCCGCGGCCGCCGGGGAGATCCTGGGGCGCCAGTGGCGCGGGCTGGCGGCGGCGGTGAAGGCGGGGCTGTTGGTGAAGGTGAACTCGATCCTCATCCCCGGCCTCACCGAGAACGACCTGCCTGAGGTGGCCCGGCGCGCGGCCGAACTTGGCGCCCACCGGCACAACATCATGCCCCTCATTCCCCGCGGGCGGATGAAGGACCGGCGGGCGCCGACCGCGCAGGAACTGGCGGAGGTGCAGGACCGTTGCCAGCAATGGATAGCCCAGTTCCGCGGGTGCACCCAGTGCCGGGCCGATGCAGCTGCCGGGTCAAGGGGGACGGGGACGGGGGCGGCGTGTCCCGCCGGGACTTCCTGCGGGTGGCGGCCGGCAGCGCGGCCGCCTTCGTGCTCTCCGGCTGCGGGCTGCCTTCTCGGCTGAGCCGGCCCAAGTTGGTGGTGTGGTCCTGCGGCGGAAACTACGACCTGTTGCTGGATTTCAACCGCCGCTTCGAGGAGCTGGCCGACTGCCGCGTCACCTACTCCTCCGCGCCGGTGGAGCACCTCATCTCCGTGCTCTCCTCCAGACCCCGCAATGTGGACATCCTGGTGTCAAGAAAAGGGCCGCCTGGCCGGAAAGCCGCAGGTGTTCTCCCTCGATCCCTATGTCATCATCGTGCCCCCCGGCAACCCGGGCCGCATCCAGGGGCTGGAGGACCTGAAGCGGCCGGATGTGAAGACCGTGTATTCCCCCACCGCCTCCGGACCCTCCGGCAAAGTGGTGGACATCCTGCTCGAGACGGCGGACAGACTGGTGGCGCCGGGGATCAGGGAGGGGTTCATCCGCAATGCCATCGAGGCCCACGACTGCGGGTGGAAGGTATTTCCGCCGGTCGCCGAGGGCCGCGCCCATGCCAGCATCACCCGGCTGAGCATGACGACCGCAAAGGAGACCAGGGGAAAGGTCGAGGCCATCCCCCTGCCGGTCAAGGTGATGGTGGGCATGAAGGTGGGCGCCATTCCCCAGCGGGTGGCCCCCATCGCGGGGAGCAAGCACCCGGAGCTGGTCGCGCAGTACATCGAGGCCTTGCGGGGAGATTTGGGCCGTGAAGTCTGCGAGAAACACGGGTACATCCATAGTCTTTCCTCAGAGGCAGCCTCGCACAAGGCGCTCTTCAAGATGAAGCCGGCGAAGTCGAAGGTCGGGGGAAAAGGACAATCTCAGAACGAGAAAAGGGGATCTGAGCAATGAAGAGCCTTAGGTTGACATTGCCGCTCGCCGTGGCGGCCGCGCTGATGGCGAGCACCGCGGTGCTCGCCTCCGGGTCGGGGGCGAATGCCTCCAAGTCGGTTCCGGTGCAGATGCGCTTCGCCCGGGAACTGACCGCCAACGAGGACTGGGACGAAGCGACCCGCCGCTGGGTCAAGATCCTGCATGAATTCGGTCCCTCGGACCAGGAGGCGCAGGCGGAGTTCCAACTGGGAGCGGTCGCGCTGCGGCGGGGCCGCGCCGACATCGCCGCCTCCCGCTGGGAGCGAACGGTGCAGCGCTACCCGGAGAGCGAGTGGGCCGATCGCGCCCGCGAGGGACTGAAGTTGTTGGGGAGGAAGCCCGCGCCCGCGCCGGAGGAGATCCAGCCTTACGTCACCGCCGACACCCCGCACGATGAGCGGCAGTTCCGGGTGTCGGTGGGGGACCTCGCCTCCGGCCTCACCGTGTTCGCGATCCGCGATTTTCTCAAGGTGCCCAATCTCTATCCCGACAGCCCGCGCGCGGCCGAGGCGCGCTTCCGGATAGGCACTTGTCAGGCGATGCTGGGACACCCGGAGCGCGCGATCGCGCAATGGCGGCGGGTGAGCGCGGACTATCCCGACTCCCCGTGGGCGAAGCAGGCGCAAGGGGGCATCGCCGCCTGGGAGGCGATTCTGCGGACGGCCGGCTTCTACGGACTGCTGGAGCCGGTGTCGCCCCTGGACGAGGACTGGCGGCCCTTCCGCTCCTGGTCCACGGGGCCGGACCAGGGGTTGAGTTACGCGGAGGACCTCTACGAGAACGGCATCTACACCTACGCGCTTCAGGAGTATGCGAAGGTCCTGTGTGACTTGTACACCCCGAAGGGAGGCGAGAACCCGCACCGCGCCTATGCCCGCTACCGGATGGGGGTGTGCAGCTATCGGCTCGGCCACCCGGACGCGGCCGCGCGGCAGTGGCGGCGCCTCCTCCTCGACTACCCGGACAGCCCGTGGGCGGCGAAGGCCAGTCGGGCGCTCGCGGAGCTGGCCGCCGCGGGCGAACTGTCGTCACAGGGAGGCGTTCCGGCCCCGCCCCTGCCCGACAAGCTCCCCAGCGGGGTGGTGAAACGCTTCAACGTCGCCAACCAACTGGTGGACTGCGGCCTTCCTCTGGTGGCCTCCAAGGAGTACATGAAGGTGATGTACGTGCTCACCGCCGGCAAGCCGAACCCCTTCCAGGCGGAGGCCTCGTACCGGCTGGGCGAGTGCCAGCGGCTCCGCGGGCGGCCCGAACTCGCGGTGAAGGTCTGGGAGAACACGGAGAAGCAGTATCCAGGGACGCCGTGGGCGGAGAAGGCCAGGAGCGCGATCGAGCAGATCAAGGCGTGGGAGAAAACGCTCACCGCGAGCCACCCGGCGGCCGGGGAGTAGGCATCATGGCGGAGCAGCCGCGCAGGAGGAAGGTCATCGCCCCCATCAGGCAGGTGGTGCAACTGGCCGCGCTGGGGGTGACCGGCCAGTGGCTGTGGATCGGTTCCCTGCGGTGCCCGTACGGGATCCCCTTCATGTCGTGCACCCACTGCCCCATGCGCGTCTGCCCGGGCCGTTGGCTCCAGCCCTGGGTGATCGGGTTCATCGCCCTGTCCAGCCTCGCCGCAGGCCGGGTATTCTGCGGGTGGGCCTGCCCCATGGGGGCGCTCCAGGATCTGCTCGCCCGGGTGCCCAAACTTCGGGCGCTCAGCCGGCCCCGCTTCGGGCGGTTCGACCGCTGGCTGAAGGGGCTGAAGTATCCGGTGCTGGCGCTCACCGTCTGGGGCTTCTACGCCCTCAACAAGCGTTTCGCGGTGCCGGTGCGGGCGCACGGCGACTGGAGCCTGGACGCGGTCCGCGTCGCCTGGCTCACCTCGGACGTGTACAGCCACATCCGCGTCATCGCCCTGGTGGCCGGGGTGGTGCTCGCGCTCGCGCTGACGCGCATCTGGTGCCGCTACCTGTGCCCTCTGGGCGCCCTCCTCACTCTGGGGAACAAGATCAGCGTGTGGCACCTGCGCCGCGACATGGACAAGTGCAGCGGCTGCGGCAAGTACCCGCGGGAATGCCGCACCTACACCACGCCCGGCACCTCAGACTGCGTGGTGTGCGGGGATTGTGTGGAGGGGTGCCCGCGGCATGCCATCTCCTTCGGGCTGCGCCGCCGCGGACGGGAGAAACCGGCCGACGAGGATGTGGCGATACCCCAGCAAACGGCCTGAGAAAAGGGGCGGAGGGGGTTGACGGACGCCATATATGGGGTATAGTATAGATGCAATCTACAGGTAAGGCTGATGCGGGCTAGACGAGGACACCGGAGAAGCCACAGAGAGTTGCTGGGCGGACGGCCCTGCAGTTGCGAGATGGGCAATCTGTACCGATTCACAGAGCCCATCGTGCTGTTGGTGCTCGCCCGCCGCGGCACCGCGCACGG
Organism: Candidatus Hebobacteria bacterium; assembly: GCA_029821235.1. Lineage (GTDB taxonomy): Bacteria > Armatimonadota > Hebobacteria > Hebobacterales > Hebobacteraceae > S016-27. The sequence goes on from JALGTT010000017.1 coordinate 11,167, forward strand.
CTACCAGATCGCGGCCGAGGCGGAGCCGCTGGCGGTGACGCACGCGGGCATTGACGGCGCGGCCGTCTATCGCACCCTCCGCCGGCTGGAGACCACGGGATGCGTGACCTCGGCCTGGGACACCACGGGAGGCGGTCCCGCGAGGAGAGTGTACACGCTCACCGACCGCGGCCTGGAGCACCTGGGAGAGTGGGTGGAGGTGTTGGCGAGCATTTCCTCCTCCCTCAACAGCATCCTGCGGGAGAGCCGGCAGGCGGTGGCGTCCCGCGGCGCGGCCGCCCCGAGCGCGAAGCGGGCCCGCAAGTAGCAGAGATTCCGATTTCCCACCGGCAAGGAGAGCCGAGGTGGCCGATAGACAATGTAAGTTACAGGTAGCGCGTGCGTTTGGTGCGCGCCCTTTGGAGGCGGCGAATGTCAGATAGCAGGCCGATGACTCCTGCCCAAGACGAGGACCTGGGCGCCAGCCTACCGCCGGGCATTCGCTGCATCGCGGTGTTGAGCGGCAAAGGCGGGGTCGGCAAGTCGCTGGTGACGGCGCTCCTGGCGACTGCGTTTGCGCGCGCCGGCCGCGCCGCGGGCATTCTGGATGCCGATGTCACGGGGCCGAGCATCCCCAGGATGTTCGGCGTGCGGCGGGTGACCGCGGCACAGGAGGGGCGAATGTCCCCCGCGCGCACGAGCGAGTTGGGCATCCGCATCATGTCCATCAACCTCCTGATGGAGGCGGAGGACGATCCGGTGGTGTGGAGGGGGCCGCTGGTGTCCCGGGCGGTCGAGCAGTTCGTCACCGATGTCGACTGGACGGGCACGGAGTACTTGTTCATCGACCTTCCGCCCGGCACCTCGGATGTTCCGCTGACGGTGATGCAGAGGCTGCCTCTGAGCGGCCTGGTGGTGGTCTCGTCCCCACAGGAACTGGTGGGCGTGATCGTGCGCAAGGCGATCAAGATGGCCGGGATGCTGCAGGTGCCCGTGCTGGGGCTGGTGCAGAACATGTCTCACCTCATCTGCCCGCACTGCGGCAAGAAGATCGATTTGTTCGGTGCCGTCGACGCCGGGTCTGAAGACGAAAGCGGAATCTCTCTCCTCGCCCGTATTCCGCTGGACCCGGCGCTGGCGGCGCTCTGCGACCAGGGGAAACTGGAGTCCTACGCGGACAATCCGTTCGCCTCCATGGTGGAGGCCATCGCGCAATCGCTCGATGCACGCGGAGGCGACCATGGCTGAGCGAGTGAGGCGGTTGAGGGTCACGATCCTGGCCGACAACTGCGTGGCCGGCGGGGAAGGCGTGCTCGCCGAGCACGGTCTGTCCATGCTGGTGGAGGCCGATGGGCAGAGCCTGCTCTTCGATGTGGGGCAGAGCGGGGTGATCCTCGGCAACGCCGCCCGGCTTGGGCTGGATCTGGACGCCGCGCAGTCCGTGGTGTTGAGCCACGGACACTACGACCACACCGGCGCGCTGCCCCTGGTGCTGGCCGCGCTGGGACCCAGGGAGATGGTGGCCCATCCGGCTCTCTTCCAGGAGAAATACGCCCGCCAGCGGGGGCGCAAGCCCCGCGCCATCGGGCTCCCCGGCGGCGAGAAGCAACTCGTGGCGCGCGGGGCGGTGCTGAACCTGGATACCGAACCCCGCGTGCTCCTGCCCGGGGTGATGACCACCGGCGAGATTGCGCGCACCACCGATTTCGAGACCATCCCGGCCTACTTCGCCGTGCGCGCCGGAAAGGCAATGCGTAAGGACGAGTTCGTGGACGAGCAGGCGCTGGTGATCCGCACCCGCAAGGGGCTGGTGGTGATCGTCGGCTGCTCGCACCGCGGGGTGATCAACGCGCTGCGCCACGCGGCGGCCATCACCGGCGAGGAACACATCCACGCGGTGATCGGCGGCACCCACCTGGGCCCCGCCGACGAGGAGCAGGTGACGCGCACCATCGAGGAACTGCAAGCCCTGGGCGTGGAGCGGGTGGTGGCCTGTCACTGCACCGGGTTCCGCGCGGCGGCGCGGCTGGCCGGCGCGCTGGGAGAGCGTTTCGACCCCGGCGGGGTCGGCTATCAGTTTACTCTGTAACGGAGCACAGAAAGCGGGAGAGAAAGGATGCGGTTTGCGATCTCGACAGATGGAGAGCAGGTGGCGCCCCACTTCGGGAGATGTGAGGCCTATACCCTGGTGGACATCGAGGACGGGAAGGTGACGCAGCAGGAGCGGATCCCCAATCCCGGCCACCAGCCCGGGTTCCTGCCCGCCTACCTTGCCCAGCAGGGTGTACGATGCATCGTGGCCGGGGGCATGGGGCCGCGGGCACAGGGTCTCTTCGACCAGCAGGGGATTCAGACCATCGTGGGCGTCTCCGGCAGCATCGAGGAAACCGTCGCGGCCCTCTGCCGGGGCGAACTGAAGGGCGGGGAGAGTCTCTGCGAGCACTGAAATGACCGAGCCGAGCAGCGACCAACTGGAGAAGGTGATCTACGGACCGGTGGCCTCGTGGCGGTTGGGCCGGTCGCTGGGCGTGGACATGGTGTCGCGGGCGGAGAAGACGTGCAGTTTCGACTGCGTCTATTGTCAACTGGGGCCGACCAGGCGCCTGACGCGGCAGCGCCGCGAGTTCGTGCCCATCGCGCGGCTGAGCGAGGAACTCGCCCGCTTGCCCGCCCTGGAGGTGGACTACGTCACCTTCTCCGGGAGCGCCGAGCCCACCCTCGCCGCGAACCTGGGAGAGGCGATCGTGGCCGTGAAGCAGCGGCTCTCGGTGCCGGTGGCCGTGCTCACCAATTCCTCGCTCATGTCTGAGCCCGAGGTCCGGAGCGCGCTCGCGCCGGCCGACAAGGTGGTCGCCAAACTGGACGCGCCGAGTTGGGAGTTGCTTCACATCGTGAACCGGCCGGCGCCGGGCATCACCTTCGAGAGCATCCTCGCCGGCTTGCGTACGTTCCGGGAGGAGTACCGGGGCGTGTTCGCCCTGCAGATGATGTTCTACGAGAGCAACCGGGGTCACGCGGCCGCGCTCGCAGACCTGGCGCGGGAGCTGGCCCCGGACGAGATCGAGGTGAACACTCCCCTGCGGCCCTGCGCGGTGAAACCGCTGGCCCAGGAGGAGATGACGGAGATCATGGACCACTTCTCCGGCCTTCCGGCGGTCTCCGTATACCAGGCGGAGCGGCCCGCCATCGAGCCGCTCGATCTGGAGGAGACCTTGCGGAGGAGGCCGGTGCTGTGAGGGGCTCGATGGCAGATGAGATGACGGAGAAGGGAGGTGACAGCGATGCCGGCAGGTGACGGAACGGGACCGAGGGGACTGGGTCCGATGACTGGGAGAGCGGCCGGTTACTGCGCCGGATATCCGGTGCCCGGCTTCATGAACCCCTACGGGGGGTGGCGCGGGTGGTCCGGACGGTTTTCTCCGGCTGCGCCCGGCCTCGGTGCGATGGCCTTCCCGGCCCGCCCGGCTCCGCCCTCCGGCGTGTTCGCCGGGCGCGGACTGGGCATGGCCCGGGGTCGGGGCATAGGCTTCGGCCTGGGGATGGCCTGGCGACGCGGCTGGGGCCGCGGCTTCGGCCGCGGCCGGGCCCGGTGGTAACCGGGCTGGGACTGTGCGTGTTACACGACAAACCTGATTGGAACAGATAGCAGAAGGAGGATGAAGATGCCACGAGGAGATGGAACCGGGCCCATGGGGATGGGCCCCATGACCGGAAGGGCGGCCGGCTACTGTGCCGGCTACTCGGTGCCGGGGTTTATGAACCCCTACGGCGGCCGCGGACGCGGCATGGCCTGGGGCCGGGGCGGGGGCCTCGGCCTGGGCATGGCCTGGCGACGCGGCTGGGGCGGAGGCGGCGCCTGGGCCTACGGCCCGCCGCCCGCTCCCGCCTGGGGAGCTCCCTCCCCCGAGCAGGAGCTGGAGGCGCTGCGCAGCCAGGCAGACTGGCTGAAGCAGCAGATGGAGGCGATCAACCAGCGCATCCAGCAACTGGAATCGGGCGAGCAGGAGTAACCGGCGCTCTCGGGCCTGCGGGCCAGGAGAGATAGAGACAGTGGAGGCAGACTGGACGACGGCCCCCTCCCGCGCGCATCCCGCGCCCAACCCGCCGGATGGACCGCGGGCGGGGGCCGCCTCCCTCCGCCTTCGCACGACACGATGGAGCAGAATATCTATAGCATGTCAATCAAGCACCAGCCGAGCCCCGAAATCCGCGAATTCCTGACCTGCTACCTGCTGGAGGCGGCCTCCGACGGGCCGCTCTCGCTTTCCACGCTGGCCGCGGAGTTGGCGCGGAGAACCAACGGCGACCTGCAGCCCAGCGAGGATGATCTGCGCGCCGCGTGGGCGCGCTGCTGCGAGCGCGGGTGGCTGGCCTGCTCCGGCGAGGCCGAGCCCGCGCGCCTCACCCCGGAGGGAAAGGCGGAGTCTGCGCGCCTGCGGGAGGCACACCGGACTGACCCGCATGGGCACGTCGAACAGGCGACCGAACTGCTCTTCGCGAACCTTCCCGCCCCGGACGAGGGCGAAGTGTTGGATGTCGGGACCGGGGAGGGGAGAGTGGCGCGCGCGCTGGCCGAGCGGGGCTACCAGGTGCTCGCCATAGATGTTGACGAGGAGGCGATTTCCCGGGCGCGCGAGCAAGAGGATCCCCATTCCGACCGGATTCGATTTCAGGTGGCCGACGTGCGCGACCTGGCGCGCTCCGGCGCTCGCTTCCCGGCCGTGTGCTCGTCCTACGTACTTCACGAGTGCGATGATCCGGCAGAGGTGCTGGCGGCGATGTGCGAGTGCCTGGCGGAGGACGGAAGTCTGATCTCGCTCGACTTCGCACCCAATCTTGCCGCGTACGTATCGGGCGCAGGCCGCAGCACCTTCCATGCCTTCCGGGCGCTGGCCGAGGGGGACTGGCGCCATCTCGCGCCTCGGCTGGGCCTGAAGGGACTCGAATACCGCGTCCTTGGGTGCGGCTCGCTCGTCACCGCCCGGCGGAACAGCACGGCCGCCCCGCGACACTCACCAAAGGAGAGGAGAGACTCATGAAGATCGCAGTCACCAGCACGGGATCCGACTTGGACGCACAGGTGGACCCGCGGTTCGGCAGGGCGGAGTACCTGCTGATCGTGGACACGGACAACCTGGAGTTTCAGGTGATAGAGAACCCGGGGACGCAGGCTCCCGGCGGAGCCGGCGTGCAGGCCGCGCAGACGGTGGCCTCGGCCGGGGCCGAGGCGGTGATCACCGGGAACGTGGGGCCGAACGCCCACCAGACCCTCAGTGCGGCCGACGTCAAGGTCTACATCGGCGCCTCCGGCACCGTGCGGGAGGCCGTGGAGGCCTTCAAGCGCGGCGAACTTCAGGTGGCCGGGCAGCCCTCGGTGGGCCCCCATTTCGGCGTGGGATCGGGCACGGGCGGATAGCGTTCGTCGCCCAGGTCGGACGACCAGAGGAGGTGAGACCAGATGCCAAGAGGTGATGGAACTGGACCGACGGGCCGAGGACCGGGCACCGGACGGGGCCTGGGCCGAGGCCGCGGCGCGGGCCAAGGGCGCATGGGCGGATTCGCCATGGGTCCGGGTGGCAACTGTGTGTGCCCGAGCTGCGGTCACACCGTCGCCCACCAGGTCGGCACGCCGTGCAACCAGATGAAGTGCCCCAAGTGCGGGCAGATGATGACACGCCAGAGATAGCGGGAGATCGCGGGCAATGCCTATCTATCAGTACCGCTGCCGGGATTGCGGGAGAGAGTTCGAGCACTTCCAGCGCGGGGCCTCGGAACCGGCTCCCCGTTGCCCGCAGTGTGAGGGTGAAGACCTCGCCAAGCTGCCCGCCGCCTTCGCGGTGGGGAGATCTCAGGGAAGCCAGGCGAACACGGCCTGCTGCGGGCTGAACAGCCCCTGCGAAAACCCGCGGCGTTGCTGCGGGGCATGAGTGGGATTGACGATAAGGCGACCGACGCGATCACGCTGGAGCCCATCGGGTTCGTCCGCGGGGGAGCCGACGAGGGCACCAAGGTCATCGCCGTGGAACCGAGGTTTGCGGAGGGCCTGGAGGGAATCGAGGCCCACCGGCACCTCTGGGTCCTGTACTGGATGCACGAGTTGCCCGCGGAGGAGCGGAGGCGGCTGCGAGCCCACCCCCAAGGTGATCGCAGCCGCGCCAAACGGGGCGTGTTCGCCCTCCACAGCCCCTTCCGCCCGAACCCCATCGGCCTCACCAGGGTCAAGCTGGTGAAGCGGGAGGGAAGGCGGCTGATCGTGGAGGGATTGGACGCGCACGACGGGAGCCCGGTGCTCGATATCAAGTCTGGATAGCGGCCGGCGGGAGCGCCGGGCGGGAAGTAAAGGAGGCGTCATGATTATCGCAATCGCCAGCGGAAAGGGAGGAACGGGCAAGACCACCCTCGCGGTCAGCCTGGCCCTCTCGCTTCCCGAGGCGCAGCTCGTGGATGCGGACGCGGAGGAGCCCAACGTCCACCTCTTCCTCGGCCCCGTCATTGACGAGACCATTCCTGTGAGCATGATGATACCGGAGATCGACGCGGATAGATGTACCGGCTGCGGCAAGTGCGCGGAGTTCTGCCGGTTCAACGCGATGGCTGTGGTAAAGAACAAGGTGCTCGTCTTTCCCGAGATCTGCCACGGATGCGGCGGATGTGCCTATGTGTGCCCGGAGGGGGCGATAAACGCGGGCAAGCGGAGAATCGGGGAGGTGGAGGTGGGCACGGCCCGGGGAAGGCGGTTCGTCCAGGGGAGATTGCAGCCCGGCCAGCCCTCTGCGGTTCGCATCGTGCAGGCTGAGCTGGCGCGGGCGAACGGAAGCGGGGTGACCATCGTGGACGCCCCCCCGGGCACCGCGTGCGCGGTCCAGGAGGTGATCTCCGAGGCGGACTTTTGTCTGCTGGTGACCGAGCCCACTCCCTTCGGTCTGCACGACCTGGGAATGGCCCTGGATCTCTGTGAGGAGATGGAGGTTCGGCACGGGGTGGTGATCAACCGCAGCGGCGCGAGGGACGCGCTGATCGAGGAGGAATGCCGCCGGCGCGACGTGCCGGTGATGCTGAAGATTCCCTTCGACCGAAGAATCGCGGAGGCCTATTCCAGAGGGCAGGCGCTGGTGGACGTTTTTCCGGAGTGGCGGGAGCGGCTTCGCCAACTGGCGGAGATGGTGCGCGCGAGGGCCGAGCGATGAGAGAGATCGTCATCATCAGCGGCAAGGGTGGCACCGGAAAGACCACCGTCATCGGCTCGTTCGCGGCGCTGGCGCAGCAGGTGGTGCTGGCCGACGCGGACGTGGACGCGCCCAATCTGCATCTCCTGCTGTCGCCCGAAACCGTGGAGGAGCGGCCTTTCTCGGGCGCCGGCGTGGCGAAGATCGCGGAGGATCTCTGCATCGAGTGCGGACGCTGCGAGAAGGTGTGTCAATTCGCGGCCATCCACGACTTCCGGATCGACCCCCGCCGGTGTGAGGGATGCGCCACCTGCACCCTCGTGTGTCCGGTGGACGCGATCACGATGGAGGACCAGAATACCGGCACCATATTCCTGAGCGAGACGAAGTTCGGTCCGTTGATTCACGCCCGGCTCCATGCCGGGGGAGAGGCGACCGGGAGACTGGTGACGGAGGTCCGGCGGATCGCCCAGGAGACGGCGAAGCAGCACGACAGTCCTCTCCTCCTCACCGACGGCTCCCCCGGCATCGGCTGTCCGGTGATCGCCTCGCTCACCGGAGCGCAGGCGGCGGTGGCGGTCGCCGAACCCACCCCCTCGGGGCTTCACGACCTCCGGCGGGTGATCGAGGTGGCCTCCTATCTGCGGGTCCCCGTGGGCGTGTGCATCAACAAGTGGGACATCAACGAAGAGGTCGCCGGGCAGATCGAGCGGGAGGCCGAGGGGATGGGGGCCAAGGTGCTGGGGAGGATTCCGTTCGATCCGGCGGTGGACGAGGCGATGGCGGAGGGCGTGCCTCTGGTGTCCCGGGACCGCGGCCCGGCCGCGGAGGCGATTTCCTCTCTGTGGCGCCGTCTGGCGGAATGGCAGGAGGGTGATTGACGTGGCCTCTGTGCTGGACAGAGCGAAGGATGAGTTTGCCGCGAGAGTGGCGCGGGCCGGGTTGACCGACACATCGGTGAACGTCACCTCGCGCACGCTGTCCACCGAGGAGGCGATCTGCACGCCCCAATATGACGACCTGCCCATTCTGCGGGGCAAGGAGGTGTTGATCGAGGCGGAGTTCTGTGGCGCCAAGGGGCATGCCTTCACCAACCAGCCGGGGAACTGGGCGGGCAGCCTGGAGGAACTGCTCGCGTTGCCGCTGACCACCAATCGGGGCCGCGCCGTTCTGCTGGCGGCGATGAACGCGGTGATGCGTTACCTGGGCGAGGTAGAGCGGACCGTTCACTGCCGGGATGAGGTGATGGAGCAGTGCGGTGCAGAGATGGCGGCGGTCCTGCGCGCGGAGTTCGGGGAGATAAGGGTGGGGCTGGTCGGCTATCAGCCCGGCCTGGTGGCCGGGTTGGTGGCGGAGTTCGGCGCGAAGCGAGTGCGAGTCACCGATCTCGCCCTGGAGAACATCGGCCGCGTCGTCCACGGCGTGGAAATCCGGGACGGCTGGAACAGCACGGCCGAGCTGATCGCGGACAGCGAGCTGGTGCTGGCCACGGGAAGCACCATCGCCAACGCGACCTATGACCAGCTGGCATGGCTCGCCTCCTCCCAGGGGATTCCGCTGATCCTGTTCGGGGTGACCCCGGCCGCGGTCTGCCACCTGTGCGGGATTCGGCGGCTCTGCCTGCGGGCGACGTGAGGCACTGCCCCGGCGCCGCTGGAAGCCTGCTGCAGAGCCGACTTGATGCTTGACGACAGGCGGGCGGCACACCTATAATCGTGTCAGATGTAAGTTACATCGTTCGGGCGAGTCCTGGGACCGTTGAGAGGAATCTGCGAGCTGATGGGTTCGAACCTCAGGGCGGCTGTTGGGGGAATCAGGAGCTTCGTCGCGGGGCTGATGCTGGCGCCCTGGGCGATTCTCATCCTGGCGGGCGGAGGGATCCACACCCACACGGTTCTCATCGCTCACCGCGACGGAATGGTCCAGTCCTCCACGACGAGTGTGCAGGCCTGCACGCCGGATGTGCGCGACCCCAATGCCTCCTGCGCCGCCTGCCAATGGTGGCTGCAGTCGGTGGCCTCCCCCGGAACCCTCTCCGGCACCATCTCCTGGTCGCCCGCAGGCAGGCGGCTCTCTGTGGCCTTCCTCGCGCCGGTGAGCGACTCGGCCCGAAGCTTCGACCCCCGCGCTCCCCCTCTCTCCTGAGTTTCTCTGCCCATGTTGGTATGGAATCGGCGCGCGTTCGCGCGCCCATCACCCTTAGCATCGCGTGCTCAGGAGAGAGAATCATGCGTGTTCACACGCTGTTTGTCGCACTCGTATTGGCCTTATCGGTCGCACCTTGCCGCCCGGCGGCGGCATCGGATGAGCATCCCAGTTTCACGGAGTTGGAGCAGAAACTGGCGGAGCTGACGGCCGAGATCGAGGGGCTGCGCTCCCAAGTGGTTTCCCTGCAGGAGCGGATTCGAGAGTTGGAGGGGGCTTCTGCGGAGGCCGCCGCGGAGGGAGAACTCGCCGCGTTGCAGGCCGCGGCGGAACAGGAGGCGGCGGCGGAGCAGGCGGCCCCGGAGGAGTCGGAACAGCCCGCCTTCACCGCGGGCGCGCTCAGCCTGCAGTCTCTCAATCCGGAGATAA
>JALGTT010000304.1 GCA_029821235.1 Candidatus Hebobacteria bacterium
GATCTTGTCGGTCCTCACCACCCCCAGGGCCATCACGTTTACCAGGCAGTTGCCGCGGTAGGCGTCCTCGAATTGCAGTTCCCCGCCGATGGTGGGGATGCCCAGGCAGTTGCCATAGAAAGCGATGCCCTTCACCACCCCGCTGAACAGGTAGCGGGCCATCGGCTGGTCGAGTTCGCCGAAGCGCAGGGGATCGAGCACCGCGACGGGCCGGGCCCCCATGGTGAAAATGTCGCGGATAATCCCGCCGACCCCCGTGGCCGCCCCCTGGAAGGGCTCCACCTGGCTGGGGTGGTTGTGGCTCTCCATCTTGAAGAGGACGGTGAGACCGGGGGCCACCTCTATCCCGCCCGCATCTCCGCCCTCGACCGGGGAGGCATACTTGCCTTCCTTGGGCAGCAGGGCCAGCAATGGTCGGCTGCGCGGGTAGCCGCAGTGCTCCGACCACTCCACCGAGAACATCGCCAGCTCGGTGGGAGTCGGCTCCCGGCCGATGGTGTCCACGATCCGCTGGTACTCTTCGTCGCTCAGGCCCAACTCACGCCACATGCGAGGTTCGATTGCCATTGTTCATCCTGTCTATGCGGCCGCCGCCGGGCGCTATCCGCCAGCCCGGCCAAGGCCGTGCCTTCCCAAATGCCACGGCGGGCATGGGTCCCTAGGCCTAGAGGCCGGGATGGCAGTCCCTGATGGGACTTAGCCATATGCCCGCCCTACAGCAGCAAGCTCTCCCACACCAGACGCCCGTCGGAGGACCCGAGGATGGCGTCCGTGCAGCGTTCGGGGTGGGGCATCATGCCCAACACGTTCCGCTCCTTGTTGCAGACGCCGGCGATGTTCTCCAGGGAGCCGTTGGGGTTGGCCTCCGGGGAGACCTCGCCGTCCGCGGTGGAGTACCGGAACACGGTCTGGTCGTGCTCCTTCATCTCCGCCAGCGTCTCGGGGTCGGCGTAGTAGTTCCCCTCCCCGTGGGCGATGGGGATGCGCAGCACCGCCCCCTTGGTCATCGCCCTGGTGTACGGGGTGTCCGCGGTCTCCACCCGCACGTGGAGATACTTGCACACGAACTTCTGCCCGGCATTGCGAAGCATCGCTCCTGGCAGCAGACCGGCCTCCAAGAGGATCTGGAATCCGTTGCAGATGCCGAGCACCAGGCCGCCCTTGGCCGCGAAATCCTGGACCGCCCCCATCACCGGGGAGAAGCGGGCCACCGCGCCGGTCCGCAGATAGTCACCATAACTGAACCCGCCGGGGAGAATCACGCAGTCGTAACCGCTCAGGTCGGTCTGCTCGTGCCAGACATAGTCCACCCGCGCGCCCATCTCGTCGTGGAGGGCGTGCCAGGTGTCGGTGTCGCAGTTGGAGCCGGGAAAGACGACGATGCCGAAGCGCAACTTGCTGGCGGTGGTGGCGGACATCGGCTATTCCTCCACCTCTACCCGGAAGTCCTCGATGATGGGATTGGCGAGCAGTTTGCGGCACATCTCCTCCACCCGCTGCTTGTCCTGGCCATCCACCTCCATCTCCACATACTTGCCGATGCGCAAGTTGGAGACACCGGTGTAGCCGAGGTTGTGGAGGGCCTTTTCCACCGTCTGCCCCTGCGCATCCATGATGGTCTTCTTGAGGGTGATGATCACCCTTGCTGTGGCCATGGCACCGCCTCCTGAGGTCGTGGGCGTCGGAGGAGACAAGGAGAGCCGCCTCGCAGCAGCGCTGATCCCGGTCACCCGCATAATCGGTTCGGCGGAGGCGCGCGCCCCCCCTTCTCTTGACCCGCGGGCCCGCCGGTCGCTATCATGCGGGCCGAGGGCCGGTCGTCCGCCTGCGGCCTTCACTTCGCCGGGGAGGTAACGCCATGCGGCTGCCGCGGTGTGCGGGATGGGGATGGATGAGCCGCGTCATCGGAGCAGGCCTCGGCCTGCTCGTTTGCGCTCTCCTCCCACCCCCCGCGGAGGGCCAGCCCGGCAGCGCCCCACCTCCGCCCGTGCTGGTGGTGGATGTGAGGGGAGCGAGCGAAGGCGATCTCCTCAGGGCGGCCAGCCTCCAGGGGCTCGCCAATCGCCCTCCTCGGCCTCCCACCGTGTTTCTCATCACCAGGGACCAGGACGAAGAGTGGCTCTCGTACGCGGGGCGCATCCTCGACCGGCCGGAGGAGCGGGTCGGGCTGGAGGATCTGTGGGCGCGCCTGAAGGGAGTGGCGAAGGGGCAGGTGCTCTGTGACCCCGTCCTTCCCTACACCGTGAATCTGGCCCTCACCGCCGCGGGGATCGAGGGGGCGGTGGTCTCGGACAGGGACCTGGGCCTGCCCACCCGCTACGACTTTCGTCCGGGGTCCCCGGACGCCCTGTGGAACTCCCCAGACCAGGCCTATCAGTGGGCGATCGAGAACTTGCTCCCCAAGTGCCGGAAGACGGG
>JALGTT010000305.1 GCA_029821235.1 Candidatus Hebobacteria bacterium
GCCGGCGGAATCGGGGCCAGCACTGTTACAAGGGTGGGGAGTTGCGATGAGACTGACGATTGCCGTGCACGGCCACCTGCAGCACACCTCCGCGGTCGGCCAGGACGAAATGACCCTGACGTTTCCCGATGGAGACGCGATTCGCGTGCGCGATATCCTGGAGATCCTCAACATCTTCGAGGAAGAGGTCCACGAACTGACCATCAACGGCCGCAAGGGCCGCATGGACACCGCCCTGCGCGGGCGGGCCAGGGTGGAGATATTCCCCAGAGAGCGCCGGATCGTCGGCACCTCCCGGGTCGGTCCCGTCAGAGTGTGAACCGGCCGTTCTGTAGGGCGGGCACAACTTTGCCCGCCCCGCAAGCGGAGCTTGCGAATGGGGGGTGAGTTGAGTGGTTTGGCGGGCGTAGGCACGCCCGCCCTACAAGAGGGCTGTTCTGTAGGGCGGGTATGTCGGCCTGCCCTAGGCAGGACGTATGCCCGCCGCCAGGTGGCGTCACACAACGGGGAATCCTCTGCGGCGGGGCATCCCGCCACACGGCAAGGCGGGTAAACGGAGAATGCCCCGATCTACAACGAGGCCGACTCAGGCGCGCAGAGGAACCACAGCCGGACAGCGGAAACCAGGACTCAATCCAACACACGGGAGTGAAGGGAATGCGGTCACTGGTTTTCGCGGCGGTGTTAGTGCTGGCGTTTGCGCCGGGTTGTACGCGGGCGGCCTCCGTGCCTGCCTCTCCGGAGGTGGGTGCGTCCGCCGCGGGCGGCCTTCCCGCCTTCCCCGGCGCGGAGGGTTTCGGGGCCGATACCCCGGGCGGGCGGGGCGGCAAGGTGATCCACGTCACCAACCTCAATTCCTCCGGCCCGGGCAGCCTGCAGGAGGCCTGCTCCACCCCGGGGCCGCGCATCGTCGTGTTCGACGTCTCCGGCGTCATCCGGGGCGATATCACCATCACCGAGCCCTACATCACCATCGCCGGGCAGACCGCCCCCGGCGGGGGCATCACCATCTACGGCAGACTGCTCACCGCTTACCGGCGGGAGAACCCGGTGCACGATGTGGTGGTGCGGTTCCTGCGGGTGCGGGCGGTGCCAGGCCTGGGCAACCAGGGAGACTGCATCCAGTTCTCCATCGTGCGGAACGCAGTGATTGACCACGTGTCCTGCGCCTGGGCGGAGGATGAGACGATTGACCTGTTCACGGACGCCCACAACGTGACCGTGCAGTGGTGCACCATCGAGGAGCCGTCCGTGACGGAGCAACGGGGCGGGGGACACAACTACGGGCTCATCACCGGGCCCAACAGCGACCGCATCTCCGTCCACCACAACCTCTTCGCCCACTGCAAGCGCCGAAACCCGGCCTTCGGCAGCGGTCCCGCCGATTTCCGCAACAATGTGGTCTACAACTTCCGGGACGGGCTCTCCCATGAGGGCAACTACCGCCGCGGGGCCTTCAACATCCTCGCGAACTACTACAAACGCGGCCCCAGCGACAAGGACATCTTCCCGTTCTGCTTCGAGGACGAGGTGCCGTACTACCTGCGCGACAACTACATCGAGGGCGTGGGCATGATTCAGGACCCGTGGCAGGAGGCGGACAAGTTGTATGGCCTGCGGTACTATGCGGCCCACGGGGTCAAAGCGGGCCGGCCCGCGCCGGTGCCGCCCATCACCACTCAGCCGCCCCAGGAGGCATATCGAGATGTGCTGGCGCGCGCCGGCTGTTTCCCGCGGGACGCGGTCACGAAGCGCATAATCGCTGAGACGATCAACGGAACCGGCTCGTGGGGCAGGAAGGATCAACCGAATCTGATGGCCGGGCTCATTTCCGAGCCGCCCCCGCCGGACTCCGACGGGGACGGTATGCCGGACGCGTGGGAAGAGAGCCACGACCTGGACCCCAACCACGATGACTCCGCGCGGGTGATGAAGTCCGGCTACACCGCGATCGAGGAGTACCTGAACCACCGCGCCGAGGCGCTGGTGCAGCAGGAAGCGATGAGGAGATGAGACCGGGCATCGCCGTCATCTGTCTCTGCCTCGCGGCCCTGCTGGCCGGAGGGCAGGCGAAGGGAGAACGGGCTGTGTCGCATGGAATCGAAGTCTACGCCGAGAACCCGCACTACTGGGCCTGCGATGGGCGGCCGGTGCTGCTTCTGGGCGGCTCGGTCGAGGACAACCTCTTTCAGATCCCCGACCTGAAGCGGGAACTCGACACCCTCACCGCGGTCGGCGGGAACTACCTGCGTTGCACCATGTCCAGCCGGGATGAGGGCAATGTGTGGCCGTTCGCCAGGAAGGGCGACAAGTACGACCTCGACGCCTGGAACCCGGAGTACTGGCGGCGCTTCGAGACCTTCCTGCGGGAGACCGCGAAGCGCGCCATCGTCGTGCAAATCGAGGTGTGGGCGAC
>JALGTT010000306.1 GCA_029821235.1 Candidatus Hebobacteria bacterium
GGCGCAGCCGGTGGCGATCGGCGCGCTGGAGCGATTCGTGGCGGACTGGGAGAGGGAGAATCTCCCGCTCCCGGAAGCGCATTCCCCCGCCCCGGATGCGCCGAAGGTGGCGGTGATCGGCTCCGGCCCCGGGGGGCTGACCGCGGCGGCGGACCTCGCGCGGTACGGCTATCGGGTGACCCTGTTCGAGTCACTGCACGCGCCCGGCGGAGTGCTCCGCTACGGTATTCCCGAATTCCGCCTCCCCCGCGAGATTCTCGACCGGGAGGTGGAGTACGTCCGGCGACTGGGTGTGGACATTCAGACCGATGTGTTGGTGGGGCGGACGGTCACTCTGCAGGAGTTGTTGGATGAAGAGGGCTATCAGGCGGCCTTCGTCGCCACCGGGGCGGGTCTGCCCTTCTTCATGCATATCCCCGGCGAGAACCTGGCGGGGGTCTACTCGGCCAATGAGTTCCTGACCCGCATCAACCTGATGAAGGCCTATGAGTTCCCCCGCTATCACACGCCCATCAAGGTGGGCAAACGCACCGCGGTGATCGGGGGCGGCAACACGGCGATGGACTCCTGCCGGTGCGCGCTGCGCCTGGGGTCAGAGGTCACCCTGCTCTACCGCCGGACGCGGGCGGAGATGCCCGCACGGGCCGAGGAGGCGGAGAACGCGCTGGCCGAGGGGGTGGTGCTGGAGGAACTGGCGATTCCGCTGCGCATGGTCGGAGACGAGAGCGGCCACGTGACCGCGATCGAGTGCCAGCGGGCGGAGTTGGGCGAGCCGGACGACAGCGGACGCCGCCGCCCCGTCCCCATCCCCGGCAGCGAGTTCCAGGTGGAGGCCGACACCGTAGTGGTGGCGGTGAGCCAGTCGCCCAACCCGCTGCTTCCCCAGAGCGAGCCGCGGCTGGAGGTGAAGCGGGACGGCCGGCTGGTCGTCAACCCCGAGACCCTGGAGACCAGCATCCCCGGCGTGTTCGCCGGCGGAGACATCGCCAATGACGCAGGCACCGTCATCGCCGCCATGGGGGACGGCAAGCGGGCCGCCAAGGCGATCCACGAGTACCTGGAGGGGCGGAGAGGGGATACGGCTCCGGCGTAAGACCCGGGCAGTGTGAACAGTGCGGTGGGCTCTTGCGATGACCTGGCGCGTGGTATCTCTCATGAGGACGGATCCAGCCGCGTCTTGTGTCTGACTGCAAAACGTGGTGAAATGACCGGGATGCATCGTCATGCGTCACCCCAAAGGGATGGCCCTGCCGATGGCGTTTAGCCCGCGCTTTACGATCACCAACAAGATCACAGCGGCGCTGACTCGTATCGAGCGCGCGCGCGGCTTCCTCGATGCGGCCGAGCTTTCGCGCGACTGGATCGCCGAGATGCAGGAGCGCGCCCTGGTGCGTGAGGCGCATTTCACCACCCACATAGAGGGCACCCAACTCACCCTCGAGCAGGCCGAGCGCATCTTCGCCGCGGAGTCGGTTCCGGATGCCGCCACCGACGACATGATCGAGTTGCTCAACTACCGGAATGCCTTCGATCTCGTAGCCGGTTACCTGGGCAGCGGCTCACCCATCACAGAAGACCTGATCAAGGACATCCACCGGCAACTGGTGCTCGGAGTCAGGGGGAACTCGGCAAATCCCGGCGAGTACAGGGCCATTCAATGCTATGTCGTGAATCAGGGCACTGGAGCCGTCACCTACACGCCGCCCCCGCCGCGTCAAGTGCCTGGACTGATGAAGGAACTGGTCGCCTGGCTCAATGCCGAGGAGGAAGTCAACCCGGTGCTGGTCGCCGGGATATCTCAGTTCCGGCTCGTTGACATCCATCCATTCTGCGACGGCAATGGGCGCACTGCTCGTCTGCTCTCGACGTTGTGTCTCTACCGAAAGGGGTATGACTTCAAGAGACTTTTTACCCTGAGCGAGTACTACGACCGGAACCGGGCGGCCTACTACGACGCCCTGCGGAGTGTTCGCGAAAGAGATATGGACATGACCGCGTGGCTGGAGTACTTCGTCGAGGGACTGGCCGCCCAGTTGCAGGAGGTGCAGGAACGGGGAGAGCAGGTCATCAGGAGGGACGTGCTGGCACAGGAATATGGGCTGTCGGATCGCCAGCGGGCTGCTCTCGGTCGCGCGCTGGAGCGCGGGGGATTGACGGTCCATGATTTCCAGTCTCTATGTCCGAGAGTGAGCCGGAGGAGCCTACAGAGAGACCTGCGGGCGATGGTTGATAAGGGGCTTCTGATTCCTGAGGGCGCCACGAACCGCCTCTTCTATCGCCTGGGGAAGGTCGGCTCGTGAACTTGCGACAATCTTGCGACACATCTTGCGACAAACTACCGACACAAGTTGCGCCGTGCTGCCCCGTGGCGCTGCTGTGACAAGCTGTGACAGGCTGCTGTGACGGCATCTGCGACCATTCCCGCCCCCACCATCTGAGGCCGATGGGCCGTGAGCTGAAGACCCCGCCGAACGGCGGCCGTCCTCCCCCGCGAGGGGCGCGTTCCACCTCCACCCCATCCCGCCCTTGGCGGCAGATTGTGACCTGGTGG
>JALGTT010000307.1:0-2408 GCA_029821235.1 Candidatus Hebobacteria bacterium
TCCCGCCTCTTCTGTGCGCTGTGCGCGTGATAACTCACCAGCCGGGTGCGGATCCCGTGGCGGTCCAGCAGCCGGCGGGTCACCCGGGTGTCCTCGGCCGCCACCAGGTCCACCTCCGAGAGCACCCGCAGCGCGCGCAGGGTGACATCCTCCAGGTTGCCGATGGGGGTGCCGACCAGATAGAGAGTTCCGACACTGTCTTCGCTCATGGTGATCGCTATCGCAGGATTCGGCGGCGTCGAGGCCCAGCCCTGCCTGTGGGGAGAGCGCGGCGGAGCCAAAGTTGAAGAGCGCCTCACTCCCCGGCAGAGGAGGCGCCCTTCAAGCTGTTGGTGGTGGAATTATGGATAATGTCGCCGGCGAGACGGCGCAGCCGCTACTGCTCGGCGCGGGCGCTCCTCACCAGTCTGTGGGTGTTCAATCTGGCGACCTTCGTGCTGCCGTCCCAGTCGATCGCCGCTCCGGTCGCCTCTGCGAAGAAGCGAACCGGGACGATGGTGCGGCCCTTTCGCAGCGTCGCCGCCCGCACCATCTGCACCGGGCGGCCGTTGATGGTGGCGGTGGTCGAGCCGATGGGCACCTCCACCACCAGCGTGGGGCTCACGCTGCGGGCGGTCTTTCGCTTCGCGTCCCACAGCACCCGGCCGCCGACCGCGGTGAAGAGGGCTCGGAATCCGGCCTCCAGCCTCCCGTCAACGATCTGGGTCTCGACATCGAAGGCAACCACCTTGCCGTCCACCATGATGGTATGGGCCACCGGCCGCGGTGCCCGGGTCGGCGTCGCGCTCATCACCGCCGCCTCCGCGCGGGGGTAGCTGACGGCCGCGGGGGTGCGGGGCTGTCGGACCTGGTGCGCCGGGTTGACGGCCACCGATCTCGGCTCCGGAAGCGGCCCTCGCCCGGACATGGTGCCTGCCGCCGTGGCCGTCGCCGCCTGGTCGGCCGCCTCGGCTACCACGCGGGGGTGGTCTCCGCGCGCCGGGGCCCGCACGGTGGTAGCCGGCGTTCTCGCCGCGGCCTGCATGGTGGGCGTGGAACTCTTCTTCGCGGCCAGTTGCCTCGGCGTGCCGTTCTTCACGTAAATGGTGATCGCCCTGGAGGAGGCGATCATTCCAAAACTGTCATACGCCTCCACAGAGATCTTGTGGGGTCCGTCGGCGAGCATCCGCGTGTCCAGATTGAAGCGATAGGGCCGCGAGTTGGTGACACACGGGCGCTCCCCGTCCACCACCAGAATGAGATAGGCCACCGAGGATGCCTTCACGCTGGTGGAGACGGTAATCTCCCCGCTCACGCGCGCCCCCGACTTGGGGGAGGTGATCTTCACCGAGGCGCCCGTGGCCCCGAACAGCCCGGTCACCGACACTGCCATCACCGCGATCAGCACCGCGGCCACCTTCGATCTGCGCAGGCGTGTCTGGCTAAACATGGTGCACCTCCTGGCCTCTATGCTGGGCCCAGGTCGCGTCGCAAAGCGACACGGTGCGCCCCTCGTTGGGCGGGGCCGCACTCATTGGGACCTATACCATGCCCACAGCAACGCCTCTAACGCACAAAAGGACCATGTGGGGCGGAAGAGGGAACGTGACGGGGAGGGGCATTTCCGGGGCTGGAGCGGGCTCAGGCCGCCTGCCCGGCGTTCTCCCCGCCCTGGGACACCAGCGTCTTTATCACCGCCAGCGCCGGCGCCGCCACGAACATGCCCAGCAGGCCCCCCATCTCTGCCCCGATCAACAAGGCCACGATGATGAGCACCGGATGCAGATCGAGTTGCCGGCCGATGATCGCCGGCATCAGCCACTTGCTCTCCAGCAGATGCATGAGGGTAAACAGCACCAGCACCCAGATGGTCATCACGCTCGACCCGGTGGTGAGGGGCACCACGATCAGGATGGGAATGGCGCCCACCAGCGGTCCTATGATGGGGATCGCCCGGGTGATCCCTGCTATCACCCCCAGCAGGAGATAGAACTCGACCCCGATCGCCCACAGTCCCAGCGACACCGCGACAAAGGCGATCAGACAGAGAATCACCTGCCCTTTGATATAGCGGGCGAAGATATCGTCCGCCTGGTCCAGCGACCGCTCCAGGGAAGCCGTGTAGCGCGGCGGCACGAAGAATATCAGTTGCCGTCGTATCGAACGCCCGTCGGCGAGAATGTAGAAGGCGATGATGGGCACCAGGATCAACTCCACCGCCAGCCCCATCCCGTGCACCGTCAACCCCAGCCCCCGCTTGGCAACGGTGGAGAGGAGTTGACTCAGGCTCTCGTTCCACGAGTCCGCCACCCGCTGCAGAGCGGGAGGCAGCTCCTGCTCCTGAAACTGCTCCGCCGCCGCCGCCAGGTCCACCAACCTCTGCCGGTAGTGCGGCCAGTTGTGCTGGAGTTCGGAGAACTGGTCCAGCA
>JALGTT010000307.1:2416-5289 GCA_029821235.1 Candidatus Hebobacteria bacterium
CGGCCGGCACAGCAGGTCCACCAGCGGCCGCAGGATGTAGGCGAGCACCACCGCCACCAGCACCGTGATCACCACTCCCCGCACCCGCCACAAGATGAATGCGGCGAAGGCGAAGAGCAGCACTCCCCCACACAACCTCACCCAGTTCTCTTTCACCTGCTTGCTTCCCATCCCGGCAGTTTGTGTGCTATGGCTGGAAGTCGGCCGGCCGCCTGCGCGTCAAGCCGAAATAGTACGCCAGGCCGGCCCGTATTCGCCGCGCTGCCCGCCCGTCCCCGTACGGATTCCTCTTCCGCGACATCCGGCGATATCTTCTCCGGTCGGTGAGCAGCGCCGAGGCGCGCGCCACGATCTGCTTCCTCTCCGGCCCCACCAGTTCCGCGCACCCCGCCTTCACCCCCTCCATCCGCTCGGTGGTGCGCCTCATCACCAGCACGGGCTTGCCCAGCGAGGGCGCCTCCTCCTGGATACCACCAGAATCGGTGAGTATCAAATGACTCCGCCGCATCAGATCCACGAAGTCGGCGTAGTCCGGCGGCGGAATGAGGTGCACCCGCTCCACCCCCGCGAGCACCTCCTTGGCGGTGTTCCCCACCACCGGGTTGGGGTGAACCGCGTACACCAGCACCACGTCCGGAAACCGCTTCGCCAGGTCCCGCAGCGCCAGGCAGATCTCCCGAATGCCCCTGTCCCAGTTCTCCCGCCGGTGGGCGGTCACCAGCACCAGCCGCCGCCCGCGCAACTCCGAGGCGGGAACCGCCGGCCGCCGCGGCGGCCGCTTCGCCGCGTACAACAGCGCGTCTATCGCGGTGTTCCCGGTGACGAAGACGTGCTCCGCGGGCACGTTCTCCCGCAGCAGGTTCCTCTTCGCCTGCGCGGTGGGCGCGAAATGCACGGAGGCGAGCGGCCCCACCAGCCGCCGATTCATCTCCTCCGGAAACGGATCGTACGGGTCGCCCGAGCGCAACCCCGCCTCCACGTGGGCCACCGGCACCTTCCGGTAGAAGGCGGCCAGCCCGGCCACCAGCACCGCCGTGGTGTCCCCCTCCACCACCACCACCTCGGGCGGTCTCCGCGCGAGAAGGGCATCCATGCGGGTCATGGTGCGGGCGGTGATATCCGCCAGAGTCTGTCTGGGCTTCATCACCTTCAGGTCGTGATGGAGCCGCAGCCCGAACAGTTTCAGGTGCTGGGGCACCAGATCGCGGTGCTGGCCGGTTCCCACCAGGGTGACCCGAAACCGCTCCGGCTGCTCCCTCAGGGCGAGCGCCAGAGGCGCCAACTTGGTCACCTCCGGCCTGGTTCCCATCACGATCATCACATGCAGCCGCTTGCGCACTCGCCTAACTCCTGTGGGACATCCAGATTGCTATCGCCCCGCACACCGCGGTCACCCCATACGTCAGCAATACCACCCGCGGCACCGAGAGACCCATCGCCACCAGGCGATGGTGCAGGTGCTCCCGGTCCGCGGCCATCGCCGGCCGCCCGCGCAGGAACCGCCGCACGGGGGAGATCGCGGTGTCCAGGAGAGGCACCGCCAGCGCCAGCATGGGCACCAACACGGAGATCGCGGCCGCCATCTTGAACGCTCCCACGATGGTGAGCGCCGCGATCACATACCCCAGGAAGTACGCGCCGGTGTCCCCCATGTAGATGCGGGCCGGGTGCCAGTTCCACGGCAGGAAGCCGGCCGCGGAACCCGCCAGGGCCGCGCACAACAGCGCCACCGCCGGCTGCCCCCAGCCCACCGCCACGATGGCGAGGGCCACGCAGGCGATGGCCGATACGCCGGCCGCCAGCCCGTCCAGGCCGTCGATCAGGTTGATGGCATTGGTCACCCCCACCACCCACAGCACGGTAACGGTCACCGAGATCCAGGCGGGCAGTGCCACCATCGAGTGATGGAAGGGATCGGTGAGGAACTCCACCCTCACCCCGCCCAGCAACAGCGGGGCAGTGGCCGCGACCTGCAGCCCCAACTTCACCCTGGCCGGGATCGCCCTTCGGTCATCCACCAGCCCCACCAGCGCGATGAAGAGCGCGCCCGCCAGAATGGCGACCAGCGCCCTGGGCTGCATCTCCGGCAGTCGCCCGATCACGGCCAGGGCCAGCAGAAACCCCGCTACGATCGCCGCTCCCCCGGAGGTGGGAACCGGGCGGGGATGGTCCTTCCGCTCGTCCGGCACGTCCACCGCCCCCGTGCGCAGAGCCAGCCGGCGGACGAGCGGAGTGAGGATACAGGTCAGCACGGCGGCGCTGCCATAGGCGAGGGCGATGGAGGCCGCGCTGCCCGGCGTCATTTCCGGATAGTGCTTCTCGTACACGATCCGCACGATGCCCGCGTTGATGAGCATCTTCGCGCAGATCACGCAAGGCTGGTGGGTGCAGTACAGCACAGACCCCTTCACGCTGACCCCGTGGAGGGCGCCCTGAATGATGGCGTTCTGCTCCGCGTGGAGGCCGCGGCACAGCTCCGGCCTCTGACCGGACGGGATGCCCAACTGATCCCGCAGACACCCTACCTCCTCGCAGTGCGGCAGTCCCGCCGGCGGCCCGTTGTATCCGGTGGCGAGGATGCGCTTGTCCCTGACCAGGAGCGCGCCCACCTTTCGATGAAGGCAGGTGGCGCGCCGCGCCACCATGTGCGCCATCCCCATGAAGTAGGCGTCCCAGGAGGGTCGCTCATCCATCCCTACGCGTCTCCTTCGGTCTCCAGCCGGGCCACCTTCTCCAGGCGGCGCCGGTGCCTCGCCTCACCGCTGAAGCGGGTATTGACCCAGGTGTGCACGATGTCCAGGGCAAGTTCGGTCCCCAGCACGCGCGCCCCCAGGCACAGCACGTTCGCGTCGTTGTGCTCCCTGCTCAGGCGG
>JALGTT010000308.1 GCA_029821235.1 Candidatus Hebobacteria bacterium
GGCCACATCCTCTCTCCCCGCGCCAGCGCGCTCGCCGGGCTCCTTTACGCCGTGTCGCCCACCGCGGTCGCCTATGTGCCCGTCCTCGCCAGCGAGACCATCACCGCCTTCCTGTTGGTCGCCGCTCTGTTGTGCCTGGCGGCGGCGGAGGCGAAGGAGGAGGGCGACGGCCGCACGATGCTCGCCGGCTCGGGCGCGTTGTTCGGCCTGATGATACTGGTGAGGCCCGCGGCGCTGTTCTTCATGCCGGCCGCCGTGCTGCTAAGCGCGTATTCGCCCAGGCGCGGGAGGTGGAACGCGTCTCACGGGCTCGTGTTCGTGGTCGCTGCGCTGCTGGTGCTCAGCCCGTGGGTGATTCGCAACCAGCGGCTGGGGCTTGGCTGGATGACCATCTCCACAGTGGGCGGGGAGAACCTGTGGATGGGGAACAACGACAAGGTTGGGCGGGTTCTGCGCGGAGGCCGCCTGGCCCGTTCAGCCTGGGGACACGGAGCAGGGGAGGGACATCCGCTACCGCCGCGCGGCGCGCGCCTGGATAGTCCGTCACCCCGGGCGCTATCTGGCTCTCTCCGCGATCCGCGCCTATCGTCTCCTCGGCGTCGAGCCCGACACGTGGGCCGCCAAGTACCTGTGGCCGACGGCGGCGAACGACCGCGTCTTCGCGATGGTGTACGCGGAGGATGCGATGACTGGAGGGAATGCGCCGGAGAACCTCCGCGCCCGCGCGGGCGAGATCGAGATGCGCCACGCGCTGATCCTCAAGCGTCTCCGCTACCTCCTCGCCCCGCTGATCTTGATCGCGCTGGTGGTAAGCCTGCCCTGGTGGAGGGACTATGCGGTGGTAACGTTCCCCGCGCTCTCATACCTGGCCGGTCTCTCCCTCACCTATGCGGAGATTCGCTTCCGCGAACTCTCCGATCCTCTGCTCTTCATCCCTCTCGCCGGACTGCTCGCCATGGTCGTCTTCCGCAGCACCGAACTGGCGAGGGAGCCGTTGCGGCCCAGCCGGGCGCTGGCCATCGTCATCCGCACGCTGACGGCGCTGAGCCCCGGAAGTTACGCGCGGGATGACCTCCCAAGCGCTCCCATTTCCCGCGAGGAGGCGGAGGCGAGACTGAAGGAGCGGGCGAAGGAGGCAGCAGATCTCTCGTTTTCCCTGATTGACCTGGCGGCAGCCGACCCGCAGGCGGTTACGCTGTGGAACTACCCCACCTGGTCGGTATCCGCGTCGCGCTTTCACGAGGGGATCCGCTGTCTGGTCCAGGCCAGTTCAGACCTCTCGGCCGAGCAGTACGGTGGGCTCACCCTGCCCGCGCCGCCGTTCCGCGCGCTGCGCCTGATCCTCAGATTCGTGAATCCCGGCGGCCTGCGCGAGGTGCGCGTGGAGGGACGGGACCCGGAGGGCGCGGTGTGCGCGGCCTGGCGCTGGGAGGTGGTCGCCGACAACCTCCCGCCCGTGGCGCGGCAGCACTACGTACTGGTTCCGGGCAAGCCGTGCTGGTATTTCGAGCCGGTGGCGGGGGAGGGGAGGCCGGAGCGCGTGGCGGAGTTGCGGGTGGTGGTGCAAGTCGTCTCCAGCGCGAGAGCGGGCTTCGTCCTGCACCGGGCCGAGTTCAGCCCACCGGCCGCTCTGTAGGGCCGGGCAGTCTGTGTTTACCCGCCTTTCCGTGTGGCGGGCTGCCCAGCCGCCTCTTTCTGTCGGTAGCCGGTCCTGTAGGGCTGGCTTTCCCAAGCCAGCCATGGCGGGCAAAGGTGTGCCCGCCCCATCCGCCTTCGTCGCCTGCGGCGGACTATGGCGGACAGGCAGCACATCCGCGGCGTGCGATGGCGGAGGCTCTCAGCCCAACTTCTCCAGCGCCACCTCGGCGGCCCGCTTGCCGGACAGCAGCATCGCCCCGAAGGTGGGTCCCATGCGGGGCAGGCCGAAGGTGGTGGACACCGCCATCCCGCACACGATCAGCCCCGGATAGGCCTCACCGGTGTGCTCGACGATCAGGTCCTCGGAGCGTTCCACCCACATGGCGCCGAATCCGGGGGCACTCATCACCCCCCGCTCCTCCAACTTGCGCACGATGCAGGCATCGTGTCCGGTGGCGTCAATCAGCAACTTCGATTCCACCGCCACGGGGTCCACACAGGTAATCTGCCGCGGCAGGGCGCCGATGGGTGTCCAGTTGATCACCACCCCCGCCACCCGGCTGCCCTGAGAGGAATCGTCGGCCCGCAGCACCACGTCCTCGAACACCGTCATGTTCGCGATCTTCAGTCCCGCGTCGCAGGCCGAGGCGATCAACTTGGCGCAGGCATGAGGTCCGTCGGCCACATGCAGGCCGGGGGAGGACTCGAAGTGGGGGATGCCCAATTCGTCCAGTTCCTTGTCCGCCGGGGTGCGCACGGTGATCTTGTTCATCAGGTAGCCGCCGATCCAGAACCCGCCGCCCAGGTAGTTGTTCCGCTCGATCAGCAGCACCCGCTTCTTTGCCCGACACAGTTCCCGCCCGGCCATCAGCCCGGACGGCCCCCCTCCCACGATCACCACATCGCTCTCCACGTACTCCATGAACTCGCGGGCGAACTCGCCCACGATCGCGCGCGTGACTTCCTTCTCACCCGCGGCGCTGAATATCTTCTTCTCGGCCGTCATGGAAACACTCCTTGAGATAGAGAGAAAGTCCGCCTTCCCTTCGGCGTCGGCGGACGAGTGCGGTGTCGGCGGCATGCGCCCGGCCCGGCGCGCCGACCACGCCGACCAGATGTTAGCACACGCAACTGCCCGAGTCCAGCGACCGGCGGGTGCACCCGCCGTTGTGCAGCACAGGCCTGTCCCTGTGTAGGGCGGGGCAATCTTGTTGCCCCGCCGCCCTCCCCGTCCGTGACCTCCTGTAGGGCGGGCCGGTTGCCATACGAAGCCTTCAGCGAAGTATGGTCTGGCTTTCCCAAGCCAGCCAAGGCGTTGTAGTAGGGCGGGGTTACCAAACCCCGCCAAACCACCCCACATGACCGAACCACCCTCCGCAAGGCGCGCTTGCGGGGCGGCCAAAGGTTCCCACTCCGCCAAGGCTTCGTAGGACAAGGCTGCCCGCCCTACAGAACGGCCCCTTTGTAGGGAGGGTATATCCCCGAAGGGGCATGCCCGCTGCACTCATGGGGAAGGAGTGGTGCCGGGTCCCAGAGTCGAACTGGGGACGCCGGGATTTTCAGTCCCGCGCTCTACCACCTGAGCTAACCCGGCACGTGTTTCCGCCGAGGAATGCCGCGCCCGCCTCCGGCGGGCTGGCGGAGCCGACGGGACTTGAACCCGCGACCTCTGGCTTGACAGGCCAGTGTGCTAACCATCTGCACCACGGCTCCGCGCCTTTCGCGCGCTCTCTCGCATCGTGTGGGGCAGGGCCCCTTGTCAGGCTCGATGGGCGAAACAGGACTCGAACCTGTGACCACTTGCGTGTAAAGCAAGCGCTCTACCAACTGAGCTATTCGCCCGCGCCCAGGGGACAGCGGATCACCCGCGCCCCAGGTTTATATTCCCCATCCCGCGGCGCCTTGGTGGGCGCAGGTGGATTTGAACCACCGACCTCTTGCGTGTGAAGCAAGCGCTCTCCCACTGAGCTATGCGCCCCCGGGACACTCGCGGCCGATATCTAGTTGGTAGCCCCAGGGGAATTCGAATCCCCGTCTCCGGCTTGAAGGGCCGGTGTCCTAGGCCTCTGGACGATGGGGCCATACACCCGGTCCTCTCATTGGCGGCCCTTCGGCCGAGGTGGAACCGGTCCGCCGCGGATGATAACACGCTCTTCTTGGGGGTGTCAAGGCGAACCAGAGGCGTGGCGGACGCGGGAGCGCCCGCCACGCAGAACTGCCGCATCCCGCTTCAGCGCACCGTCTTCAGTTCGTACTCTCTGCTGCCCAGGCCCACCTTTGCCGTGGCTCGCACCTGCTCATATGGGTCCTTGCCCCAGATGCGCTGGAAAAGGTGTCCCTCGTCTCCCAGTTTCAACTGGGAGGGCAGAGAGCCGGGGAGGTAGTTCTCCACTTTGATCGCGTCCAGGCTCGCCTGCTCGATGGCGACGATGTCCTCGGAGGCCATGATGCCCACATCCGGCACCAGCGAGGGCGTGGTGAACCCCCAGCAGTCACACAGCGGGGTGATGTTCATCAGCGTCGTGATATACAGCACCCGCCCGGGCTCGAAGGTGCTCAACACCGTCTTCGTGGTCCTCGCCATCCCCTGCTGGAAGTACTTCCAACTGTCCAGGTTGATGGTGATGGCCTGCACCGGGCACGAGTCCACACAGTGCATGCAGTACCGGCAATGGTGGTCGAACCAGTGGAACTCCTCGTTCTCGAAACTGATGGCGTTCCCGGGGCAGTTGTCCGCGCAGATGTGGCACTGAAGGCACCTCTCCTTGTCCCAGGTGAACTGGGTGCTCATCAGCGCGTGAATCCAGCCCCGCGTGCGCTCCGTGACACATCCCATGGCGATGTTTTTGATCGCCCCGCCGAACCCGCACTGCCCGTGGCCCTTTCCGTGGCTGAGCACGATCATGGCGGGGGCGTCGGCGATATTGCCGGCCACCTCGATCTTCTTCAGGGACCGGTATCCTACTCGCTTGGTGTAGAAATACTCGTCGTAGGCGCCGGCCACCGGATAGAGCGGAGCGCCCAGCACCTCCTCCGTGTACCCGCGCGCCACCGCGTTCGGCATGGCGAACGACCCGTCGGTGATGAATGGCCATCCCCCCGCCTCTTTCACCGCCCGCACCAGGATCCGGACGAACAGGGGGTGGATGGTGGTGTACCCGATGCGGTTGCCGACGTGCATCTTGATCGCCACCCGCCGGTCGTTGAACATCCTCTTCAGATCCAGTTTGCGCAGCATGCGCTCGAACTTCGCGGGAAGCGTGTCCTCCGCCGCAAGGCGCCTCACCTTGGCTGATGCGAAATACACTCTGCTCGGCATAGACTGACTCCTGAT
>JALGTT010000309.1 GCA_029821235.1 Candidatus Hebobacteria bacterium
TCGGTTTCGCGGGATTCCTGAGCCCGAGGCGGAAGCCGAGGCCCGCCGGGCGCGGCGCGAGCAGGTGATCGAGAAGCTCGCGCGGGCGGTGGTGTCGCGCCGTCTGCAGGCGCCGGCCGCGCTCTTCATCGAGCTCAACCGCCCCCTCGGGTTCCTCTTCAGCCAGGCCGCCTTCTTCGCCCGGCCGTTCCTGAGTTTCTTCCTCTCCCCCGCCGATGTCCAAGCGGCGGCCGAGGCGCTCGATCATCCAGAGGAAGTGGAACGATTGCTCGCGCGCATCGAAGAACTCACCGCAGAGGAGAACCGTGGGAAGCCTTGAGCACGCCAACCCGTTCATGACCGTGCTTTTCTGCGTCATGTGCGCCATCATTGTGGGCAGCGTGGTGCTCGCCCAGCGCGGCCGCAAGATGACCATCCGGCGCATCCCCGGGCTCAGCGCCATCGAGGAGGCCATCGGGCGGGCCACAAACTGGCCGCCCTCCACGCCACCCGTGTCATCGTCGCCACTGCCTCCTCGGTGCTGCTGCCCGTGGCCGAGGAATCGGTAAGAGAGGCCTGTGCGGCCGCAGGCCGACCGGACGCCTATCGCGCCGACGATGTGCGTTTTGTCACCGAGGAGCAGTTCGCCTACGCCCTCGGTTCCGTCGGGATCATGGCGCGCGAGCAGTGCGCCACCAACTTCTTCTTCGGCGCCTTCTTCGCCGAAGCGCTCATCCTGACCGAGAACGGCCGCGCCCTGGGCGCGCTGCAAGTGGCGGGCTGCCCCGACCCGGTCCAGATCCCGTTCTTCATCGCCACCTGTGACTACGTGGTGATCGGGGACGAGTACTACGCGGCCAGCGCCTACCTCACCCAGGAACCCACTCTCACCGGCAGCCTGTCGTGGTCGCCCTGCTCCTGGTGGGGGTGGCGGTGGCCACCTGGTGCGGCGCGGCCGACAACGAGACGCGCAATTTCCTCTTCCGCTGGCTGGCGATGGGAGCACAGGGATGAGCGGATTCTTCCAACCTGCCTCCAGCGGCCTGTCGCTCGCCCTCCACCTCGCGGCCTCGGTCCTGGCGAGCATACTGCTGCTCATAGGTATGCACCTTCTGCTCGGCCCTCGGGGGAAACGTTGGCTGGTCGCCGCGGTCACCTTCCTCGGCGGGCTCTACCTGGGGCTGGAGTACTTCCTGCCCGTGCGCAAGGAAACCCTCTGGCCCACTCACCTGCCCAATCCGAACCCCAACGCCGCCGCCAACCTCCTCACCCCGGGCATTCAGTCTGTGACCAACATGCTCACGGTGATCGGCGCCTTCACCGTGGGCCTGGGCATCTACAGCCTCTGCCAGGTACACGGGCGCAATGTCGCCCGGTCGCGGCCAGGCTGGCACAACAGTTTCGCCTTCTTCCTGGCGATGATCGCCATGCTGGTCTTCGGCCTGTGGGAGCACTACCTTCCCCCCTCCGGGTCGGATGCGGCCGGCCTGCCCTGGCCGAGGGCCGTCTACACCGTCCTCTTCAACGGCATGTTCGTGCCGCTTCAGGCGGCCACGTTCTCCCTGCTCGCCTTCTACATCGCCTCCGCGGCCTACCGCGCCTTCCGCGTGCAGACCCTGGAGGCGGGACTGATGATGGCCGCCGCCTTCATCGTGATGCTGGGGCAAGTCCCCCTGGGCGCCTGGCTCACCAGCGCCCTGCCCACCACTGGGGTGGGCGGCTTCTTCCGTCTGGAGGCCCTCGGCGAGTGGGTGATGCGGTGGCTCAACACCCCCGCCCAGCGGGGAATCACCTTCGGCATCGCGGTGGGCGGCCTCGCCATGTCGCTCCGCATCTGGCTCAGCCTGGAACGCGGCACGTTCTTCTCGGAGTGATGAACGCGTGACAGAATCGGCGACAACCAATTTCTGGGAGCGAATGCAGCAGATACCGCGCTACTGGATCTATCTGCTGCTCGCCGGAGTGGTGACCTGGCAGATACTGCGGCCGCTCCCGCTCCCCGTGGCCCCCAGCCTGGAGACCCAAGGGGTCTACGACGCCATTCGCGCGGTTCCCGATGACAAGTTGATCATCATCTCCACCGACTGGGACGCCTCCACCGAGGCGGAGACCGCCCCCCAGACGGCGGCCGTGGTCCACGCCTGCTTCCAACTCAAGAAGAAGTTCGCCATCATGAATCTCCAGCCCCCGATGGGCGTGAAACTGGCCAACGATATCGCCAAGCAGGCGGCCAAGGAGTACGACGCGGAATACGGGGTGGATTGGTGCAACTGGGGATATAAGTTCGGATTCGACAACGTTCTGCTGTCAATGGCGAAGAACATCCCGAAGACGATGGGCGAGGACTTCTACGGCACGCCGGTCTCCGACCTCCCGATGATGAAGGGGGTTGAGGACATCAACAGCATCGGCCTGGTCATCGAGATCACCGGCCTGTCGGGGGTGACGGAGATGTGGATAGGTCTCATCCAGGGGCCCTACCAGGTGCCCTTTGCCTCCGGCTATACCGCGGTGATGGCTCCCGGCTACTATCCGTTCCTCGACTCCAAACAGATGGCCGGCATGTTGGTGGGAGCCAAGGGCGCGGCTGAGATGGAGGCGCTGGTCAACAGGCCGGACAAGGCCACCAAGATCATGAACGTGCAGTCGTGGGCGCACATGCTCATCATCGCCCTCATCATCCTCGGCAACGCGGGTTACCTGCTGGCCCGCCGGCAGGCGGCCCGCCGGGGAGGGCAGGCGCGATGAACGTCGATCTGTGGGTGCTCTGGGCCGCGGCGATCGCCACGCTCGGCGTCTACACCATCCTCTACCGGGAGAACCCCGTTTCCCGGCTCTTCGAGCACATCTTTGTCGGCCTCAGCGCGGGCTACCTGATCGTAACCACCTGGACCCTCAACCTGGAGGGAAAATGGTGGAACCCGATGATCCACGAAGGACGCTGGTACTGGATCTTCGCGCCGATCATCGGTCTGCTCTTCTACTTCATCTACAGCCGCCGCCTGGTGTGGATGGCGAGGCTGGTGATGGGATTCTTCTTCGGCATTGCCGCCGGCTACGCGTTCCGCCAGTTCTTCCCCATCTACTCGCCGCAGATCTACGGCTCCTTCAAGCCCCTCCTCCCCGACGCCCAACTCGGCTGGTCGGACGTGATCCTGCACCACTGGGTGTTCATCATCATCCTGCTCTCGGTGATGAGTTACTTCTTCTTCTCCGTGCCC
>JALGTT010000310.1 GCA_029821235.1 Candidatus Hebobacteria bacterium
GGAGATCCCCGAAAGCCCCAGTGGTAGTTGTCCGCGACACTATGTGAAAACACGGACACGCTGTAGAAGCCAGGCTGCACGTAGACATGCGTCAGGTTCTCGCCTGTGTCTGAAGTGCCGTCCCCGAAGTACCATCCGGGCGTCGTGAACTCCGGACTTGCGTGCGCCTCGAAAGTCACCGTTGACCCGGTAGTCGTCGCCATCGGGCTGATGTTCATGTATACGAACGGGTTGCGGTTGAGTTCCACGATCTCGTTCATCACCAGCTCGACCACATCCTGGACGCCGTCTCCATCCGCGTCCTGGTCTCGCTCATCCCACAGGAAACCGTTGGCGATGGTGGTGCCACTCTTTCCGACCACCACCGCGGCCTTCCCGGCTTCCGAGGAAGCGGTGTACCCGGCGGCCGCGACGCTGGAACCGCCCGCGGTCAATTCATGGCCGCTGGTAGTCCAGTCATCGTGCCAGGTCGTCAAGTCCGGCACGCTGTTCGGGGTGGTGAAGTAGGGATCCGAGACCCACTGGTACACCGTGCCCAACGTACCAATGCTGCTGCCGGCCGTGACCTCATAGGCCGCCGCCAGGTCAGGCTGATATCCAAACCGCCAGGTGCTGATAGCCGACTTGCCCCACACATCCAGATAGGCGAGCAGCGAATCAAGGTAGTGCGTGCGGCCGAACGCTTCAGGTCCATTCGACGGGTAATCCAGCACGACGAGATCCCACTGGCCTGTGGTCAGCTTCTCATCGAAATCATAGCGGTCGCTCGTGGTGAACGGATAGCCGAGCCGTCGCAAAGCCTCCGCTCCCACGTGGTAATGGGTGTTCTCCTCGTAGAGCAGAATCCGTCTCGCGTTCCGCGGGTACTGCACCGCGTTGGCGAGGACCTGCGCCGCGTCGGCATCGTACTCAAAGAAGTCATAGCCCACCAGCACCGCCGCGCCGGCGCCGTAGTCCCGGCAGGCGACAACGGTATTGCCGGAACCATCTTCTATGACGCTAAGCACCTCGCTGCCCACCGTGTAGGCATTGGTGGCGTTCTGCGCGGCAACGGAGCTCCCCAGGCCCGCGGCCAGCGGGTGCCAGCCGGCGACCACCGGCAGCGCTTCGCCCGAACCATACCCCGTCTGGTACGTCGCGGTCATCAGTCCCGCGGCACCAAGGAAAGTGGATGTCGTGCCGTAGCCCCATCCGTCTCCACATGCAGCCACAGTACCGCCGTTCTCTACAAATGTCTGCAATTCGCTCGCGAACCTCGCACCGGCATTCGTCATTTCTGTGGTTGACTTGAGTTCCTGCTCCGGCACCAGGAACACGTGCTTGCCCTCCAGTTGCTCGGCGAGTTTGTCTTCGTCCCCGACGAGCTGCCCGGTGACCGGCGCGCCCGCAGACATGAACTCCTGCACCAGGAAGGTCCCGCCCATCGCCTCCTCCAGGGCCAGGATGGTATTGTCGTACTCATGGCCCGTCCAGCCTGCCTTGACGACGAGACCGTCCGTCGGACCCATCTGCCAGCGGATGTAAACGGTGGGCTCTCCATCCGCCACCGCCGAGATGTCGTACACGCAGAGTTGCCAGTGGTCGTCAACGACATCCTGGAAGCCGCCGCCATTGGGATTATGCCATACGGTGGTCCAGGTGGAGCCGTCGTTGGACACCTGTACCGCCGCCTGGTCGTAGTTCGCGTCCTCCACCCCCAGCCAACGCCAGAACACCAACGTGGTCCCCTCGATATCCGAGCAGTCAATGGCGGTGGTGGTGAGATAGGCAGGCGACATGCTACTTGGATAGGCGCCCGACAGATTGTAGCCGTAGATATTGGCGCCGGTATGGGCGGCCGCGGGATCACCGTAGTTTCCATACGGAATGCCGTACTGCCAGCCACTGTCCGCGCTCCACCCCGGATTGGTGTTCAGATTCCACGTGTATACCGGATACGGCCCCGGCGCGCCGGACCAGATCTGTATGTCATCAATGCTCCAGCCGGCGAAATTGAAACTGGAGTCCGTCGTCCCCATCACCCAGCGGACGTACACGACCGCCTGGCCGTCGGCCACCGCAGAGATATCGTACACGCAATACTGCCAAGAGGCCTCGCACATGTAGTGGGGGGGATTCTGCCAGACGGTCGTCCAACTCGACCCGTCGTTTGACACCTGGACGGACGCATGGTCGTACAACCCGTGGTCCATGGACAGATACCGCCAGAACGCCAAGTGCACGTCGCTCAGCGCGGAGCAGTTGATCGCGGAGGTGGTGAGATACTGCTCCGGCATGCTTGTTTCATAGCCGCCATTGAGGTTGTAGGCGTAGATGTTGGTCCCGGTATGAGCGGTCCAGGGATTCCCGTAGCCGCAGGGCGCCGCCGCTCCGGTGGGCGCGCCGAACTGCCAGGACCCCGTGGTGCTCCAGCCGGGGTTGCTGTCCAGGTTCCACGAGTACACCAGCGTGCCGGCCACGGCGGGGGCCGCCAGGCACAGCAGCACGACCAGGCATGGGACCATCAGACGTCCGATTCGCATGATACCTCCTCGTTTCGAGACCGTTTTCGCGCCGCGGAATCGCGGCAGCGGTACGAACCGGCGGAGACATCACCCCGGCCCCCTGCGATTCCAGCGTGTTGCTCCACCACCCGCCAGCCAAGGCTGGCGTCTCCCCTCTCAGCACATTGTTGCCACTTTCGCCCCTTCCTCTCAAATCCTTCGCAATTCCTTCGCGGTTTGTGCACCCGTTGGAGTCCGCTTTGTAACAAGCGGTCGGCGCTGTAGGGCGGGCACAACTTTGCCCGCCTCGCAAGTGATCTGGCGGGCTTGGGAAAGCCCGCCCTACAGGGGGATCGCAGTGTGCGTGAACAGGTGACTGAAAAGGGATTGGCGTTCTGTAGGGCTGGCGTGCCTACGCCCGCCGCCTCCAGTCCTGGCGCAGATTTGCAATCTGCGGCACCTGTGGTTTAGCGCGGCGAGGCTCGAATACAGGCGGGCTTGGGAAAGCCCGCCCTACAGGGGGATCGCGGTGTGCGTGAACAGGTGACTGAAAAGGGATTGGCGTTCTGTAGGGCTGGCATTCCCGCCAAACGGCCGGGCGGGCAGGCCTATGCCAGCCACGGAGAAACCGTAAGGAGATACGGCTTGGGGTGGCGAGGCCCGAATACAGGCGGGCGTGGGCACCAAACTTCGCCAAGGACTCCTATGGCAGGCGGCCCGCCCTACAAACCGGCCGCTTTCTTCACGCGTGCGATGTATTCCTCGGTGACCTGGCGCTCGAAACTGCGGAAGCCAGCCAACTTGAATCCATGCTTCTTCGCCAAGGCGGCGATTTCCCGCACCCGCTCGATGGAGAGGTCTCGCCCCAGGCTGTAGTTCTCGTATCTCCCCTCCAGTGCGAGGATCATGGTCTCGGCCATGCACGCGTAGGCGGTCCGCGGTGGAAAGCCGAAGTCGAAGTGGAAGTCCGGTTCCCCCGGCACCTCCACCGCGCCCCCCTCGATCACCAGCACGTCCGGCCGCTTCTTCACCACCGCCTTGGACACGTCCCGCGGCCGCGCCACGTCGCACACCACCGCGCCCCGCTTCAGCGACTCCGCGGGCACCACGGTGTCCACCGCGGAGGTGACCGCGATCACGATGTCCGCCTCCCGCAGCCCGGAATCGGCATCGGTCGTGCACTTCAGTTCCGCGGTTGGTTGCGCCCGATGAGGGTCACCGCGGGCACTTCCTCCGCGAGGATCTGCACGCACACCCGCCCGATGGAGCCGGTGGCCCCCAACACCGCGACATGGGCCTGCCCGGGGTTCGTCCCCATCAGCGCGGCCGCCTTCTTCGCCCCCTCCAGCGCGGTCCACACGGTATAACTGTTGCCGGTGGTGACCGCGATGTCCACGTTCTCGGCAATGGTGATCCCCGCATCCCCCACCACCGAGGTCATCGCCCCCAGCCCCACGATCTTCGCGCCCAGATCCCGGGCGACTCGCGCGGCGCGGATGATCTTGGCGACCACGAACTCCTCCGGCAAGTTCAGGAACTGCCTCGGGCTGAGCGGACACCCCACGAACCATCCGTGCGCCTCCGCGCCGGTGGGGCTCTTCACCCCCGTGATCTCCGACACCGGCTTGGGGGCCATCCGCTTCAGCAACTGTTCCAGCACCACCTCCGGCAGCATCCGCAGCAGCGGGTACTTGCGCGCGACGTCCTTCGCGCCCTTTACCGGATGGATTATGAAAGCGAACTCGCCCACTTGATACTCCTCGTGTCGCGTTGCCGGCTCACGAACTCGCCACCAGCGATCTGTCCTGCCGTCAGGGAGAACCTCGTCCCAGACTCTCCCTTCGTCCTTCTACTACCTTAGCCATCAATTCGCGGAAGCTCTCGCCATCCGCGCCCCCGAATCCAATCCCCTCAGCGAGCCGCCGCCCTGGTCGTGCCACCGCATCTTCATCGTGGTGTCTCCGGCCGGTCGCGTTCGCGAGGCGACGCCTCATCTCCATCATGCGCGTGTTCCAGTCCTTCACGCTTTCCTCTCAGCCGCCTTACTCGGAGGCGGGCACTCCCATGCCCGTCTCGTCCGACTTCGCCCGTTTGTAGGGCGGGCGTGCCCACGCCCGCCTCTTCCGGCGGGGCGGTAAGCCCCTTCGCCAAGGATACGGAGTCCAAAGGCTGCTCCGCCCTACAGAACGGCCGCTCTCTAGAACTCCGTCACTCCGGGCTGCCAGCCCACCTTTTCCGCCAGCCCCAGGTAGTCCTCCTCGGTCATCTCCTCCGGCGCCTTTTCCGCAAGCGCGACGAAGACCGCTTCCATCACATTGGTGCCGAAACTCTCCCCGCCGATGGGCGGGGTGGTGGTGATGAGTTTGGCCGCGCCGCGGCGGCGGAGTTGCTCC
>JALGTT010000311.1 GCA_029821235.1 Candidatus Hebobacteria bacterium
GACGGTGATTCAATCACTCCTCTACTATCTGCGCACCATCTCCCTGCCCATTCTCCTCGGCTTCGCCGCGCTGGTCGTCCTGTGGCTCACCCTGGGCGGCACCGCGTGGTTCCAGGGGTGGCAGCAGCGGGTGGTGGTCCGCCTCCCCCTGGTGGGCCGGGTGGCGCGCGCCGCGGCGCTGGAGCGCTATCTGACCGGCCTCTCCATGCTGCTGCGGGCAGGCGTCCCCCTGGGGCAGGCGGCCGAGCACGCGGCGATGGCGGCCGGAAACGCCGCCCTCACCCCCCGCCTGCTGAAGGTGGTGCCCGCGTTGCGAGAGGGGGTCACCCTCACCAGCGCGCTCGCCAGCGCGCGCCTCCTCGACGGCGACACCCTGAGCATGCTCGCCACCGGCGAGACCGCCGGGGAACTGCCCGAGATGCTCTCCCGCGCCGCAACACCGGAACCGGAGAAAGACCCTCATCCGCCTGGCGCAGACCGGAATCACGGCCGTATACGCGGCGCTCGTGGCCATCCTCTTCTTCAAGATGGCCTTCGCCTACTTCGACTTCGCCTTCAAGGTCGGCGAATGGATGACAGAATAAGGAGGAAACATGCGACTCGACGTTGACGACATGTGCTTCGCCTGTGGAAAGAAGAACCCCATCGGGCTCAAGCTCGAGTTCCGGTTCGACGGAGACGACTACGTGACCACCCTCCACGTGCGGCCGGAGTACCAGGGCTGGACCGGCATCGTCCACGGCGGCCTGGTCGCCACCGCCCTGGACGAGACCATGGCCCGGCTTCTCTGGGAAAAGGGGATCAACGCCATCACCGGCCGGCTGGAGGTGAGATACCGCAAACCCGTCCCCATCGGCGAGACCCTGGAGATCCGCGGGCGCATCACCCGCCGGACCGCCCGCGGCGCGGAGACCACCGCCGAGGCGAGGACCTCGGACGGGACCGTGGTGGCGGAGGCGAAGGCGGTGAGCGTCGTAGTGTGAGGCATCACGCCTCCGCGCCCACTACTCCCCCTCCACCTGTGCCATCCACGCCTCCCTGGTGACCCGCATCTTCAGGTCCGCCCCGCCCTCCGGCCGCCAGGGCGCCTCTCTGCCCACCATCTCGAACCCGGCCTTCTGATAGCAGCGCAGCGCGCGTCCGTTGCGCGAATAGCACGAAAGCCGCACCTCGCGGAGGCCCAGTTCCCGAAAGGCGAAGGCGAGGGTCTTGCGGGTGGCGGCCGTGCCGTAGCCGCGGTCCCAGAGCCGCTTCTCCCCGATCAGAATCCCGAAATGCGCGATCCCCTCCCCCGGCTCGATCCCGCGCAGAGTGGTGGTGCCGATGGGGAGGCCATTGTCATCCTCCACCACGAACATGCGGAGATGCTCCGGGTCGGACAGCACGGTGGCGATCCAGGCCCTCTCCTCCCGCACGCTCCGCGGCGGGCGGGTGAGGCCGAGATGCAGCGCCACCTCCGGGTCGGTAACCCAGCGGAAGCAGATCTCGGCATCCGACATGCGAATTGGCCGCAGCCGCACCTCTGGCATCATCGGGGAAATTACCACAAAGAGGAGGCCGACTTGCACACGAACCATGGCGGAGGGGGCGGGATTCGAACCCGCGAGGGAGCTTTTGACCCCCTACGCGATTTCCAGTCGCGCTCCTTAGGCCAGCTCGGACACCCCTCCACACCGAAACGAGCATCCACCGCGAGTATAGCCCCCGCCCCTCCTCAACGTCAAGCCAAACCCGCCACCACTGCGCGCGCCCCGCCGCCCCTCCCCGTCCGCGGCCGTTCTGTAGGGCTGGCGTGCTTCAGGCTCCGAAGCCTTGGCGAAGGAGGCCCAAGCCAGCCAAGGCGCGCATGGGAATGCGCGCCCTACAGGCTGCCCCCTCCCGCCGTCTGCCTCCGGTAGCGCAGGTCCCCCGACCTGCGCCCGGCCCGCCAGGGCCGGCCCCGCTTCCTCCTGCACCGCCCCTTCTCTGTCATTCCGAGCACGAGCGCCGGAGGCGCTCGGCCCTATGAACGCGAGGAATCCATCCGGCGACGCTTGCGAAGCGCGTCGCCATGAATCCGTGGACGAACGTGGATACGGCAACGAAATCATTGACGAAGACCGGCTTGGCGCATAACATGGCGACGACAGTGCTGCCTGACCGTCCGCCAAGAACGGGACGCAATTCGGCAGCCAGCAGAGACCAAGGAGCCGGCTTGATGATAGGTACAGAGGCAAAACCCTTCTCGGAAGTGCTGGAGGCGATCGGCCCGCGAAAGAAGATCCTCATCGTGGGCTGCGGAGGCTGCGCCAAGGTGTGCCACACCGGAGGCGAACCCGAGGTGGCGCGCATGGCGACCCGACTCGAGGCGGAAGGATACCTCGTGCTGGACCATGGGGTGCCGGAGCGAACGTGCTACATCCAGCACCTGCGGACCTTCTTCGGGGAACCGGGCAGGAAAGAGAATCTCGAGGCATGCGACTGCGTCGTGGTGCTGGGTTGCGGGGGAGCGGTTCAGACAGTGCTCCAGGCGACCGAGGAATACGGTCTCGTCAAACCCGTAGTCTCGGCCCTCAACTCGGTGGGGCACATGGATACCGTCATCCCAGATGCGCTCTGGGTCGAGCGATGCTCGGAGTGCGGCGACTGCATGTTGAACGAAACGGGGGGCATCTGCCCCATCACCCTCTGCGCAAAGAGCCTGATCAACGGTCCGTGCGGCCGCGACTGCGCCTGGCTCCTCATCTACAACCGGCTGAAGGCCCTGAACCAACTCGAGAACATGCGCACCTATCGCAAACCACGGGACCACCGCAAATCCAACCACCCGCGAAAACTCACCCACACCCCCTCGGGCGACTAGCGCCGGCCGTTTTGTAGGGCTGGCTTTCCCAAGCCAGCCAGCCGTTCTGCCCGCCCTGCGAAGTCCGCCTCCGGCGGACGAAGCAGGCCCTCCACCCTCTCCCCTCTCTCATATCTCCTCTCCAGCCTGGAGGGCTTCCCCTCCCTCCGGCGAACCCACGCCGAGACAAGGGAGGTCGCCATGAACGTCATCGTCATCGTCCTGGACAGCCTGCGCCAGGACCATGTGAGCCTTTACCACCAGGGGACCGCGCCGTTCCCCGACGTCCCCGCCTGCCGGACGCCGAACCTCGACCGGTTCGCGCGGGGCTGCATCACTTTCCACAACGCCTACCCCGAGGGCCTGCCCACCATGCCGGTGCGCCTCGCGTTGATGACCGGCCAGCAGACCCTGCCCTTCCGCGGCTGGGAGCCCCTGCGCGACACCGACATCACCATCGCCCAGCTCCTCGGCGAGCGCGGCTACGTGTGCGGGCTGGTCACCGATGTCTACCACTACCGCGCCCCGGGCATGAACTACCACCGCGGCTTCAACGCCTACCGCTGGATCAGAGGACAAGAATACGATCCCTACTTCTCCTCTCCGACCCGCCGGCGCCTGGACGACTACACGAATCCCAACTACGACGAGGTCTGGCGCCGCCGCATCGCCCAATTCCTCGCCAACACCGAGAACGACTGGTTCGCCGCCCAGGTGGTAGATGAAGCGATCGCCTGGCTGAAGGAAAACCGCGTCCACGACAAGGTCTTCCTCTGGGTGGACTCCTTCGACCCCCACGAGCCCTGGGACCCGCCCGCCCCTTGGGACACATATACCGACCCCGACTACCGCGGCCCCCGGCTCATCATGCCCATGGGCGGGCCGATGGAGAAGTGGGCCGCGCCTGACGAAGTCAGGCACATCCGCGGGCTCTACGCGGGCGAGGTCGCCGCGGTTGACCACCA
>JALGTT010000018.1 GCA_029821235.1 Candidatus Hebobacteria bacterium
GCGTTCGCCTCCTCCGGGGCGATCGGCGGCGGCACCGAGACCACCGTGATGGACCTCCTGAAGGCGATGCTCATCCACGGCATGATCGTGCAGGGCACCACCAAGGGCGCGCACTACGGGGCCGTCGCGTTCGGGGAGCCGGACCAGCGCGCGCTCAACGACTGCCGCGGCCTGGGACGGAGGGTGGCCGAGCTGGTGGTGAAGTTGGCGGCGGAGTAGCGGGGAGGCCGCAGGGCGCGGCCCGAGGGCGGTTACCTTGGCATGGTCGGGGCGGCCCGGTTCATCCGCCAGACGGCGAGGGTGAGCGCGGCGAGGAAGGAGATCCACGCCAGGTAGGGCACGAGCATCAGCGCGGCGGCCGGGCTGATGGACCAGAAGGCGGCCGCGGTGGCCGCGATCATCGCCCACAGGATCACGATCTCGATGAAGGCGGCCGCGGGGGAGCGCATCCCGAAGAAGAGCGCGGACCAGAGCACGTTGAGCACCAACTGGCCGAGGAAGAGCGTCAGCGCGGCGGATGCGCCCTCCCATCCCGCCCGTCGCCAGACCATCCAGGCGGCGAGTCCCATCACCAGGTAGATGACGGTCCACACCGGCCCGAAGGCGTGGTCCGGGGGAGTCCAGGGAGGTTTTCTCAGGGCGGCGTACCAGCCCCGGGCGCGCGGGGGGAACGAGGACGCCACCGCGCCGGCCGCCATGCATACCAGCAGAAAGCCCACCACCTGTGCGATTGCCTCGGCCATCCCTGGGTTCCTCCTGGCGCGGTATTCACCCTGGAGGGCGGTGGTCCCTGCCGGCAGGAGGTACGGGCCGGCGTCCTCAGTCTCGTTCTGCCGCGTCCGGCGCGTCGTGTGACCCGCCCGTTTCCACCTCCGCGCTCACCACGCGGAGTTCCCGCCCGCCTTCGAGGGTGAGTTCGCTGGAGCCGCAGGCCTGGCAGGTGACCGCCTGGGCCACGTGGCCCAGGCCGGGCGCGGAAAGTATTTGCGCTTCGCCGCGCTGGCCGCACTTGGTGCATCTGGCGCGGGGCGGGAGGGTGGTGATGCGCACCTCGACGCCGGGGGAGCCGTCCCGCTCGGCCAGCGCCTCCAGCCAGAAGCGCAGCTGCTCATCCTCGATCAGGTTGAGGGCCCCGATCTCCAGAGTGATGGTCTTGACGCGCCCGCCGCCCTGCCGGCGGGCGGCGGCGGCCACGCTGGCCCAGATCTCGGAGGCGATGGAGAACTCGTGCACGCGGGGGATGTCCTTCGCTCACGCCAGGCGGAGGGCGCGGAGGACGTCGTCCACGCCGTCGCCGGTCATGCAGTTGGTCTTCACCACCGTCAGCCCCGGCCGCAGGGCCTGGAGTTCGGAGACGGGGCTGCTCAGGTCCACCCCCACCGCGTCGGCGATGTCGGTCTTGTTGAGCACCACCAGGTCTGCGGATTGGAACATGGCCGGGTGCTTGGCGATCACGTGCGAGCCCTCGCTGGCGGAGACCACGGCGACGCGCGCCTCTGCGCCCAGGGAGAAAAAGGAGGGGCAGATGAGGTTGCCCACGTTCTCGATGAACACGATGTCGAGGCCGGACTCGGGCAGGTGCTGGAGGGCGCGGTGGACCAGTTTGGCGTCCAGGTGGCACATGCCGCCGGTGTTGATCTGGAGCACCTTGCGCGCGCCCTTGCCGGCCACCCGCTCGGCGTCATGGGTGGTGGCGACATCGCCGGCGATGACGCCGATCCCGTGCTTCGGGCTGAGCCGCTCCACCATCGCCGCGATCAACCACTCGCGGTTGCGCTGGGCCAGTTCCTCGTGGCGGGCCTGGAGGTCCTCCCCTATCTCGATCTCGATGCTGCCGGTCTCGCTGGTTTCGTAGAGTCTCATCTCGTCACCCGTGATGTCCTGGGAAGCAATGTGCGCCTCGCTGTCCGCGGCCTACCGCTTCTCCTCGTCGCTGTCCCAGGAGGCCTTGGAGGTGATGCGCCAGGAGTGGAGGAAGAGCCGCACGTCGAGGGCGAGGCTGCGTCGCTCGATGTACTGAAGGTCGAGGGGCAGCTTCTGCCCTGGGTCGGAATAGTATCTCCCATACACCTGGGCCATGCCGGTGAGGCCCGGGCGGATCGCCTCCCGCTTCCTGAAGTCCGGCAGGCGCTCCACGATCTGGGCGACCAACTCCGGCCTCTCCGGGCGGGGGCCCACGAAGGACATGTCGCCGCGAAAGATGTTCACCAGTTGGGGCAGTTCGTCCATCGCCGTCTTCCGCAGCAATTTGCCCATGCGGGTGATGCGGGGGTCATCCTTGGTGGCCAGGACGGCGCCGGTGTGGGCCTCCGCGTCCTTGATCATGGAGCGGAACTTGAACACCCGAAAGCGCCTGCCCCCCCGTCCCACGCGCACCTGGGTGTAGAAAGCCGGGGGGCCGTCATCGAGGTAGATGGCGACGATGATCGCCGCGAACACGGGGAGGGCGCAGATCAACCCCGCGCCGGACACGACCACATCCAGGGCTCGCTTGAGCACATCATAGGGCCGCCAGGGCGCCAGGGGCGCTTGCCCGTTCTCTGGTTCTCTGGTCCGCGGGTGCTCTTCCGGCATATCAGTGATCCGATCTCGCGTGTTGCGGGGATGTCGGCCAGTCGTTCGCGCCGTGCGACTATCATACGGGGCGGGAGGTCGCCCCGTCAACCTGACGGGAGTCAGGGCCGGCTGTTGACCAGCAGGGCGTCGCAATCTAGAATGCCGCCAGGTTCCCCCTGGTCTCACCCCGTGGGCGGGACATGATCTTTCGGTCCAGCACGGGCGTCCCCCAGCCGTTGGGCGAGTACGGCCGCGTCGGGAGGAATGGGTTTCATGCAGGATTTCAACGCGATCATCACCCGCGACGGGAGGGTTCTTCATCTCCCCTGGGCAACACACAACGATATCGTTGAGCACTTCCAGGTGCCGGAGAACACGTCGCTCGTCCGCCAGAACTACTGGGAGTACGACATCCGGGTGCCCTTCGAGGACGGCGGGGGGCTGCAGGCGAGAGGAATCGAGGAGCCGCCGGAGGCGGTGGTGGAGGCGGCGGAAAAGCTGACGCGGGATCTCTGTATGTGGCATGTCGGCAGGAACCTGAGAGCCATCCCGGAGGATTGGGGGGATGTGGTCGAGCATGTGTATGAAGTGCGCGGCAAGCGAACGCCCAAGTACTTGAACGGCCGGGGCGGGGTGTATTTCGCGGGGAATGTGGACCGGCTGTCGGATGTTCGCATCAGGCGCCTGTTGGGCAGGGCGAGGATCGGGCGGCTGGAGGGGGGCGCGGTGGTGGAGTTCATGGCGGGGAGCGCGAGGATTGACGAACTGGGCGGGGAGGCGGTGATAAGGGACATGCGGAAGCAGGCGAGCATCGGGAGGATGACCGGCAGGAGCTGTGTGGAGCTGCTGTGCGAGTCGGGGGTGGTGGAGAAGATGCGCGATGAGGCGCGGGTGATGCGGATGTGGGGCGCGTCGAGGGTGCTGGCGCTGGAGGGGCGCGCGGCCGCCGGGCGGGGCCCCGACAGGACGGTCTACACCGCCGACCCGCAGGTGGACGAAGAGGGGCTGCTCGCCTCCATGGAGGGGTTCGAGCGGGTGAAAGTGATCGGGGAGGGCGAGAGCGTCTACGCCTGAAGCGGCTCTGGGGCGCGATTGCCGCGGGGTGGGCCGATGTGCTATAATCCGGGGTGCTGTTCGGGCTCGCCCGGCGGCAACAAGGCGGAGGTAGACAGGTTTGGCCAACATCAAGTCATCCAAGAAGGATATTGTCCGCTCCCGGAAGCGGCGGGTGCGGAATCTCAGTTGGAGGTCCCGGGTGAAGACCGCGGTGCGGAAGGCGCGCATGGCGGGGGCGGCCGGGGAGCCCGCGGCCGCGGACCTGACCCGGGCGGCGTGCCGCCTGTTGGACAAGGCCGCCTCCAAGGGGACGATCCACAAGCGCCAGGCGGCGCGACGGAAGTCCCGCCTCGCCCGCCGGTTGGCGAAGATAGCCGCGGGCGATTCCTCCTGAGAAATCCGACGGGACTCTGAGTGGGGCCGAGTTGCTCGGCCCCTTTTTCGTGCTTCCCTGCACTTTTCCGCGGGCGAGGGTTGACGCGCAGGGGCGACCTGAGTACACTTTCGGGCGGCCGCGTCTGCTGGGCTCCGATGCAGCAGGCCTGGGGGTGTCGCGCGGCCGTTTGTGAGGGTGTCAGGGCGGGTCCGTTTCGCGCGGGGGAGTGGGGCCATGTGGAGTTGCAATGGCTGGCCATCAATATGCCTATGTGGCTGTTTTCGCGCTTGTGGGCATAGCCCTGCTGGTGATCGCACTCACCGTTGCCTGGGTGTTGCGGCCCAGACGGCCGTCCCCGGCGAAGATGACCCCCTATGAGTGCGGGATCATCCCCTCCGGCGATGCCTGGAATCAGTTCAACATCCGCTACTACCTCTACGCTCTCCTGTTCGTCCTGTTCGATGTAGAAGCGGCCTATCTCTATCCCTGGGCGGTGCGAGTGGGCAAACTGGGGAGTTACGCGCTGGTCGAGATGGTGATCTTCCTGGCGATCCTGGGCTTCGGGCTCGGATATGCCTGGCGCAAAGGAGCCCTGCGATGGGAGTAGGCCGGCCCCCCTCCGAGCACCAGGAGAACCCCAACCTCGCCACGCGGGCGGCCGATGTCGCCTGCCGGGTGCCGGGGGGCAGCGTGCTGGTCACCACGGTTGACTACGTCCTCAACTGGGCAAAGTCGTCGTCTCTCTGGTATCTCACCTATGGGCTGGCCTGCTGCGCCATCGAGATGATGTGCACGGCCGCCTCTCACTATGACCTCGACCGCTTCGGGCTGATCTTCCGCGGCACCCCGCGCCAGTCCGATCTGATGCTGGTGTCCGGCACGGTGACCAAGAAGATGGCGCCGGTGCTGCGGCGGCTCTACGACCAGATGCCCGACCCCAAGTACGTGATCGCGATGGGGGGCTGCGCTTGCGCGGGCGGGCCGTTCCAGGATTCCTATTTCGTGGTCCAGGGGGTGGACGAGATCGTGCCTGTGGACATCTATATCGGCGGCTGTCCCCCGCGGCCGGAGGCGCTGATTGACGGCATCTTCCGGCTCCAGGAGAAGATCCACCGCACCTCCATCCGGGGGGAGGGGCAATGATCGAGGAACTGCGGAGCCGGTTCGGGGAGGCGCTCCTGTCGGCCGAGCAGGTCGGCCGGGAGTTGCGGGTCTCCGTCGCGGCGGCGGCCCTGCCGGAGGTGGCGGCCTTCGCCAAGGAGCATGGCTTCCACTATCCCGCGGACATCACCGCGTGGGACGCGGGGGATGAGCTGCGGGTGGTCTACCGCCTCGTTGACCTCGCATCCGGCGAACACCTGGTGATAACCGTGCCGGCCCCGCGCAGCGGAGCGCGCTTGCCGAGCCTGGTCCCCATCTTCGGCGGGGCGGATTGGCCGGAGCGGGAGATCTACGATCTGTTCGGGGTGCGCTTCGACGGCCATCCGGACTTGAGGCGCATTTTGCTCACCGATGACTGGGAGGGCCATCCGTTGTTGAAGTGAGTTCTCTCGGCGAGTGGCGGGCCAC
The DNA here is from genome assembly GCA_029821235.1 of Candidatus Hebobacteria bacterium. Lineage (GTDB taxonomy): Bacteria > Armatimonadota > Hebobacteria > Hebobacterales > Hebobacteraceae > S016-27. The sequence continues at coordinate 5,558 of JALGTT010000018.1, forward strand.
AGGCTGGGAGCCCGCCACAGGCGGATCTTCAACCTGTGCCACGGGAAGCAGATGGCGGGCATAGGAATGCCCGCCCTACAGGGAAGAAATGACGACTGGGCTGACGCCAACTGAACATATCACGCTCAACATGGGCCCTCAGCACCCCAGTACCCATGGGGTGTTGAGGCTGGAGCTGGAACTGGAGGGCGAGGTAATCGTCGCCTGCCGCCCCATCATCGGCTACCTGCACCGGGGCATCGAGAAGATGGCGGAGGCGCGGACCTATCCCCAGGTGCTGCCCTATACCGACCGGCTGGACTACCTCAGCAGTTCCTCCAACAACATGGCCTACGTGCAGGCGGTGGAGAAGCTGTTGGGGCTGGAGGTGCCGGAGAGGGCGAAGTACCTGCGGGTGATCTCGCTGGAACTCAACCGAATCGCCAGCCACCTGGTGTTCCTCGCCACCTTCGCCAATGACCTGGGCGCGACCACCGTGTTCCTCTATGGAATGCGGGAGCGCGAGTTGATCATGGACCTGTTCAGCATGTGGGCGGGGGCGCGGCTGACCCAGAGTTGGATTCGCATCGGCGGAGTGGGGGCGGATATCCCCGACGGTTTCGTGGACCAGGCGCTCGCCTTCTGCCGCCTCATGCCGAAGCGCCTGGACGAATACGACCGGATCCTCACCGGCAACCGCATCTTCCGCGCGCGGACCGAGGGGGTGGGGATTCTGCCGCCGGAACTGGGGGTGAACTACGGGGCGAGCGGGCCCACCCTGCGCGGCTCCGGGGTGGAATTCGATGTGCGCAGGGCGGAGCCCTATGAGGTGTATGGGGACCTGGACTTCGAGGTGGTCACCCGGCCGACTTGTGACTGCATGGGGCGGTATCTGGTGCGGATGCAGGAGATGCGCCAGAGCGTGCGCATCCTGGAGCAGTGCCTGAAGCGGCTGCCGGAGGGCGAGGTCCGGGCCAAGGTGCCCCGCGTGATCCGGCCGCCGGAGGGGGAGGCCTACGGCCGGGTGGAGTCGCCGCGGGGCGAGTTCGCCTGCTATGTGGTGTCGGACGGCAGCCCGCGGCCGGCGCGGGTGAGGTTCCGCGCTCCCTCTTTCTACCATCTCTCGGTGCTGCCCCGCATGTTGCAGGGCTGGAAGGTGGGGGATGCGGTGGCCATCCTGGGCTCCATTGACATCGTGCTCGGCGAGGTGGACCGGTGAACGCGAGCCTCTACAACACCATCGGGCAGTGGTGGTATGTGCACGGTCTGCCGCCGTGGATCTTCGAGGCGGCCTGGATGGTGGCGATGGCCGCGCTGGTCACCGTGTTCGTGCTGCTCTCGGTGCTGGTGCTGGTGTGGCTGGAGAGAAAGATATCGGCGGACCTGCAGAGCCGGGTCGGCCCCAACCGGGTGGGCGGGCGCTTCGGGCCGCTGCAGACGGCCGCGGACGCGCTGAAGTTGCTGCTGAAGGAGGACATCTTCCCGGCGGGCGCGGACCGGGTGGTCTTCTGGCTGGCTCCGTTCGTGGTGTTCGTGCCATCGCTGATGGTGTTCATGGTGCTGCCGTTCGGCGAGCGCCTGGCGGTGAACGACCTCAATCTGGGGGTGCTGTTCGTGGTGGCGGTCTCCGCCTTTCCGGTGATCGGGCTGATCATGGCCGGATGGGGCTCGAACAACAAGTACGCGGTGCTGGGGGCGATGCGGGCGGCCGCCCAGAGCCTCAGTTACGAGGTGCCCCTGGTGCTGGCGATGGTGTGCGTGGTGGTGTTCGCCGGCTCGCTGCGGGTGGGGGACATCGTCGCGGCCCAGAGGGAAGGGGGCTGGTTCATCCTGCGCTTCCCGCTGCAGTTGGCCTTTCTCCTCTACTTCATCACCGCCATGGCGGAGGTGAACCGGGTGCCCTTCGATCTCCCGGAGGCGGAGAGCGAGTTGGTGGCCGGCTATCATGTCGAGTACTCGGGGATGAGGTTCGCTTTCTTCTTCCTGGCGGAGTTCGCCCACCTGTTCTTCGTGTCCGCCTTCTGCGCCACTCTCTTCCTGGGCGCGTGGCAGGGGCCGTGGTTGCCGCCGGCGGTCTGGTTCCTGCTCAAGAGTTACGCAATCGTAATCCTCATCATGTGGATACGATGGACCGTTCCCCGTCTCCGGATCGACCAGGTGATGGGGTTCTCGTGGAAGCTGCTGGTGCCCCTGGGGCTGGCGGCGGTGGTGTTGACCGGAATAGTGAAGGTCTGGTAGGAGCGCGGGAGGTGACGAGAACCAACCTGTTCGTGGATGTGGTCCTCAGCGCCTTGAGCATCGTCAAAGGGTTGATGGTGACCCTGACGAATGCGCTGCGCCCGCGCGTCACCCGCAACCACCCGTTCCAGAAGACCCCCATCCCCGAGGTCTGGCGGGGGCGGCTGGTCCATCTGCGCGGGGAGGACGGCCGGCTGAGGTGCACGGCCTGTCTCGCCTGCCAGAAGGCCTGCCCCAGTCATGCCATCCCCACCATCCAGGGGGATGACAAGAAGGGCAAGGAGAAGCGCGCGCAGGTGTACGTGTGGGACGCCTCCCGATGTCTCTTCTGCGGGCTGTGTGTGGAGGCGTGTCCGTTCGATGCCATCCGGCTGACCCGGGAGTACTCCATCGTGGGCGAGGACCGGGCCGACCTTATCTTCGATTTGAACCGGCTGCTGGGGCCGGCGGAGGGGGAGACGGCATGATCGGCTCCCTCTGGAACGTTATCTGGAACTCCGTCTTCAGCGGCTCCTTCTGGTATCCGCTGGCCTTCGTCTGCCTCTCGCTGGGGGTGCTGATTCCGGCGGTGCTGGTGGCCCTCTCCCGCAATATGGTGCACGCGGCGCTGTGGCTGCTCCCGTGTCTGGTGAGCGTGGCCGGGCTGTACTTGATGCTGGGGGCGGAGTTGCTGGCGGGCATCCAGATCCTCGTCTACTGCGGGGGCATCGTGGTGCTGATTCTCTTCGCGGTGATGCTCACCCACGGGCTGGGCGACCCGGACGTGCGGGTGCACAACCAGCAGCTGCTGTGGGGGGTGGTGGCCGCGATGGCGGTGGCGGGGGTGGTTCTCCGCCTGCTCAGCCAGGAGATCTGGCAGTCGGGGCCGCCGGTCGCCGTGTCGGAGGTGACGGGGCGGCTGGCGGACGCGCTGCTGGGCCCGTATGTGCTGGCCTTCGAGGTTGTGTCGGTGATCCTGCTGGCGGCGCTGATCGGCTCCATCGTCATCGCCCGCGGGGATGCCGCGCCGGAGCCGGGGGCGGATGATTCCGATGCGGAGGCGGGCGAATGAACGAGCCCATGGTGATACCCATCCAGGCCTATCTCATCGTGAGCACGCTGCTCTTCGCCATCGGGCTGATGGCGGTGCTCACGCGGCGCAACGCGATCGCGGTGCTGATGGGCATCGAGTTGATGCTCAACGCGGCGAACATCAACTTCGTGGTCTTCTGGCGGTATGGCGGCGGACAGGGGATGGAGGGCCTGGTGTTCGCGATTACCGTGATCGCCCTGGCGGCCGCGGAGGCGGCGATCGCGCTGGCGATCATCCTGAACGTGTATCGGCGGTTCAAGACGGTGAACGTTGACCAAATCAACCTGATGCGTGGATGACAGGGCGCATGGTTCTGCTACAGGCACTGCTGACAGAACACTATGACCTGTTCCTGATCCCGGGGCTTCCGTTCCTGGCGGCGTTGGTGATCGCGGGCTTCTGCCTGCGGCCGCCGCGGGAGCGGCTGGCCCCCGCCCTCCTGATCCCGGCGCTCACCGGATCCCTGATCCTGTCGGTCCGCGCGCTGGCGGAGGTGGGCCGGGAGGGCGTTCCGCTGACCGTCTCCTACGCGTGGCTGTGGGTGGGCAGCGCCCGGCTGGATATCGGATGTCTGGCGGATGGACTGTCGTGTGTGATGCTGGTGGTGGTCTGCACCGTCAGCCTGCTGGTGCAGATCTACTCCATCGGATACATGAAGGGCGAGATCGGCTACGGCCGCTATTTCGCGTTCATGTCCATCTTCAGCGGCTCCATGCTGGGCCTGGTGATCTCCGACAACTTGCTCCAGACCTATATCTTCTGGGAGCTGGTGGGCATCTGCTCTTATCTCCTGATCGGGTTCTGGTATCGGCGGCCCTCCGCCGCGGCCGCCGCGAAGAAGGCGTTCGTTGTCACCCGCTTCGGCGATCTCGGGTTCATGGTCGCCATCATCCTCATCTTCTCCCAGAAGTGGTGGACCTTCAACTTCCAGCAGATCGCCGGGATGGCCCACGGAGGCAACATTGCAGCCGCGGCGGCCACTCCCCTCGCGCTGCTGCTGTTCTGCGCGGCGGTGGGGAAGAGCGCGCAGTTCCCGCTGCACATCTGGCTGCCGGACGCGATGGAGGGCCCCACCCCCGTGAGCGCCCTCATCCACGCCGCCACCATGGTGGCGGCCGGGGTGTATCTGGTGGCCCGCTGCTATGCCCTGTTCGCGATTGCCCCGGTCGCCCTGTTCGTGGTGGCCCTCATCGGCGCCATCACCCTCTTTCTCGCCGCCACCATGGGCGTGGCCGAGAACGATATCAAGCGCGTGCTCGCCTACTCCACTATCAGCCAACTCGGGTACATGATGATGGCGCTGGGGGTGGGCGGATATGTGGCCGGGGTGTTCCACCTCACCACCCATGCCTTCTTCAAGGCGCTCCTCTTTCTCACCGCGGGCAGCGTCATCCATGCCATCCACACCAATGACATGTGGAAGATGGGCGGCCTGGGGAAACGGATGCCCATCACCGCCGTCACCTGCCTGCTGGGCGCGCTCGCGCTGGCGGGCATCTTCCCCTTGTCCGGGTTCTGGAGCAAGGACGAGATTCTCTCCGCCGCCTGGTTCTCCCATCTGCCGGGCCACTGGTTCTTCTTCGCGGCCGGCCTGGTGACGGTGTTCCTCACCGCCTTCTACATGTTTCGGCTCTGGTTCCTCACTTTCGCGGGGGAGCCGAGGAGCGAAGAGGCGGCCCATGCCCACGAGTCCCCCTGGGTGATGGGAGGGCCCTTGGTGTTGCTGGCCGCCCTGGCGGTGGTGGCGGGCGGACTGAAGTGTCTGGTGCCGGGCACGGGCCACGGGTTCGGCGCGGTGGTGGGGACCGGGCATGGAGAGGAAGCGGTCTCCCACGCCGCCATGGCGCTGTCCATCCTGGCGGCGCTGGCGGGGATCGGGCTCGCCTGGGCCGCCTACCGCGCGCGGCTGGTCTCGCCGGCCGCCTTCAATGCGCGTTTCCCGGCGGTGCACGCGCTGCTGAAGAATGCGTGGTATTTCGACCAGGGGTGGCGGTGGTTCGCCACCCGGGTGGTGCTGGCCGGGTCCGGGCTGGCGGCCTGGTTCGACCGGCATGTGGTGAACGGCATGGTGGACGGGGTGGCCTGGCTCTCCGGGTGGGCCAGCCGGCAGTTGCGAACCGCGCAGACCGGACAGGTGCAGTTCTACGCCATCGTGCTGACGGCCGCGGTGGTGGCAGGGCTGCTGGCCGTGCTGGCGCGTGAGGCTTCGCTGTTACAACTCTTCCAGGTGCGACCTTGATGGCGCTTGCGCACCCATTGACGACAATCGTGCTGGCGCCGCTGATGGCGGCGGTGCTGATCATGCTCCTGCCGCGGCGGGCGCTGCTCGCGGTGCGCGTCACCGCGGCGCTGGCCGCCGGGGTGGACCTGGTGCTCTCGGCGCTGCTGTGCTGGGTGTACCTCAGGCACGACCTGCGCGGGCTTCACTTCGAGGACAAGTTCGCGTGGTCTCCGGTGGGGAACATCAGTTTCCACCTGGCCGCGGACGGCATCAGCCTGGTGCTGGTGTTACTGACCGGCCTGGTGATCTTCTGCGGGGTGTTCGCCTCCTGGACCGTCACCTATCGGACCAAGGAGTTCTATTGCCTGCTCCTGCTGCTGGTGACCGGGGTGTTCGGGGTGTTCGTCGCCCAGGACCTGTTCTTCTTCTTCCTGTTCTACGAGATCGCGGTGCTGCCCATGTACCTGCTGATCGGGATCTGGGGGACGGGGCCGAAGGAATACTCGGCGATGAAACTCACCCTGTTCCTGCTGGTGGGCAGCGCGTTCATGCTGGTGGGGCTGCTGGGCATCTACTTCGCGGCCGACCCCTCCACTCTCCCCGGCGGACAGCGGACCTTCGACCTGGTGGCGTTGAGCGCGGCCGGGTATCCCGTCCGCTTCCAGGTGATCGCGTTCTTCCTGCTGTACGTCGGGTTCGGGGTGCTGGCCGGCATCTGGCCGCTCCACACATGGTCGCCCGACGGCCACGCCTCCGCCCCCACCGCGGTCTCCATGCTCCACGCGGGTGTGCTGATGAAACTGGGGGCATATGGTGTGCTGCGGGTGGGGTTCGGGTGTCTGCCCGAGGGGGCGATGGCCTGGGTGTGGCTGATGGGGGGCATCGCGGTGATCAACATCGCCTATGGCGCCTATGTGGCGATGGGGCAGACCGACCTGAAATACGTCATCGCCTATTCCTCGGTCAGCCACATGGGAGTGGTGATGCTGGGCCTGGCGGCGGCCAACGAGGTGGGCATCAACGGCGCGGTGATGCAGATGTTCTCCCACGGAATCATGACCGGGCTCTTCTTTGCCCTGGTGGGGCTGGTCTACGAGAAGGCGCACACGCGGGAGATCAATGCCATGGGCGGGTTCGCCCGGCGCATGCCCGGCATCGCGCTCGCCTTCACCATCGGCGGCCTCGCCTCGTTCGGGCTGCCCGGCACCAGCGGGTTCGTGGCCGAACTGTTGGTGTTCCTGGGGACGGTGAAGGCCCACGCCGGTGTCTACGCGATTCCTCTCTTCGTTATCTACGCCATCGCCGCGGTGCTGGCGATCGTGATCACCGCGACTTACGTGCTCCGGCTTCTGCAAAAGATCTTCCACGGGCCCTTCGACGAGGCCCGGTACGGCGATATCGGCGATGCGCGCACCACGGAATGGGTGACCCTGGTGGTGTTGGCGACGCTGCTGTTGGCGGTGGGATTCTATCCCGCTCCGCTGACCGACCTGATCGGAACCGCGCTGGGACCTCTGGTGCCCTGAGACAGCGATAATGGAGACACTGCTACAACTGAGATGCGAACTGCTGGCGCTCGGCGCCGCGCTGCTGGTGATGCTGGCCGACCTCGTGCAGCCGCGGGGCAGCCGGCGCTGGCTCGGCTGGTTCAGCGGCCTGCTGGCGGCGGCGGTTCTGGCAGTGGTGGTTGACTCCTGGACCAAGCAGGTCCAGCCCGCCCGGCTGTGGGAGGGCGCGGTGACGCTGGACCGGCTGGGGTTCTTCTTCAAGGGGATCTTCATCCTGGGGGTGGCCGTGGTGTCGGTGGCCTCCACGGATTTCGCAGCCCGGCGGTTCCGGTTCGTGGGAGAGTACTACGGGCTGCTCTTCCTCTCGGCGACGGGGATGATGCTGATGGTGTCGGCGGGGGATCTGCTCAGCCTCTACCTGGGGATCGAGTTGACCACCCTCAGCCTGTACGCCCTCGCCGCCTACGGCAAACTTTCCCCCCGCTCCGGGGAGGCGGGGCTGAAGTACATCGTCCTCGGCGCCACCGCCTCCGCCGTGTTCCTGTTCGGGGCCAGCCTGGTGTACGGGGTGGCCGGCACCACGAGGTTCGCGGAGATCGGCCGCCAGATCCTGCCCTGGACCGCTCTGACCCCGGGGCTGGCCGCCGGGGGTCTGCTGGTGCTGGCCGCGCTGGCGTTCAAGATCGCGGCTGCGCCGTTCCACATGTGGGCGCCGGATGTCTACCAGGGCGCGCCGACGCCGGTGACCGCCTTCCTGTCCACCGCCTCCAAGGCGGCGGGCTTCGCCGCCATCATCCGCATTCTGCTGGGGCCCATGCTGGGGGCCGCGGAGTCCTGGATCACGGTGGTGATCGTGCTCTCGTCGGTGAGCATGGTGGTGGGGAACCTGATCGCCATCTCCCAGAAGGATATCAAGCGGATGCTGGCCTACTCCGGCATCGCGCAGGCCGGCTACGCGCTGGCGGGGGTGGCCTCCTCCTCCGAGATGGGGATCGTGGCGACCGGGTTCTTCCTGTTCCAGTATCTGTTCACGAACATCGGCGCCTTCCTGGTGGTGACCGCGGTGGGGTCCAGCGCCGGCAATGACGAGATCGCGAGCTACAACGGGCTCTGCCGCCGGAGCCCGCTGCTGGCGCTGGCGATGCTGGTGTTCCTCCTCTCCCTCGGCGGCATCCCGCCGCTGGCAGGGTTCTGGGGCAAGTTGTACGTGTTCTGGGCGGCCGCGGAACGGGGCCTGTATGGGCTGGTCTTCCTGGGCGTGCTGGCGAGCGTGCTGTCGCTCTATTACTACCTGATGGTGGCGCGCGCCATGTACATCGAGCCGGCCGGGAGAAGGCCCGGGGTCAAGGTCGGCTTCGCGCTGGCCCTGGGCATAGCGGTGTGCGCGCTGGTGGTGGTCGGGCTCGCCTATCCCACTCCTCTCCTTCACTTCGCCTCCGGCGGCATGTGGGCGATGTCGGGCGCGCGGTAGGCGCGGAGAAACGGGGGGGGCGAGAGACCGGGAAGGCGGCGTGCCGCCTGTCAGACTGTCCCTTGTTCTGCCTTTGCCTACCTCTCATCTCCTCGCCGGGCGGCGAGTATGCTTGCGTGCCTCTCGCAGTATCGGTCGGCGGTCTGCGCGCACAGCATCTCCTCCTGCCAGTGGGCGTTGAACAGGCGGCAGTCGGGATCGTCGCAGAAGGCCTCTCCGGTGAGGAGATAGGCTACGGCCTGCATCGCATAGCCCTTGACCACCTCGGTCAGGCGGGGGTCGTCGTGGTCGAGAAAGCGGCCGCGGAACTGCTGCTTGAGGACGGCGACGGCTTCCTCCGAGGGGCGGCCGCCCAGTTGCTGCTGGGCCAGGTAGAACTCCCGCGGTTTCGCCGGGGCCTCCACCAGGCCGGTGGTGGAGATGACGGCGGGGAGGCCGAGGATTGGTGAGGATGATGCGCGCTACACTCAGCCGGAGGCCCTCGCCCCGGGGGCGGGGCTCCCCCAGGGGCCGAGGCGCGAGCAGGTCCCTGAGCATCGCCTGGAACTGAAATCCCTCGTACACCACCCCATGCGGCCCTTTGTCCCCCTTGGTCAGCCGGCGGCGCTCGAACTCCACCTCCATGTGCGCGGGCTCCCGCTCCCGCCAGGGTGTGTCAATGTCCAGCACCTTCAGCGCGGCGAGGCGGCGGGCGAGATCGGCGCGCTCCTCCTCCTCGGTGTGCTCCAGGAGGAATGCGCGCGCGTCCAGGGTGGGGGCGGTCCCCTCGTCATACAGGTGAATCTCCCGCAGCCGGTTCTCCGTCGCCATGGCGGGCCCCGCTCACCAGTCGCTCAACGGCAGGTTGGGGTCAATGTCCACCGATTCACCGTCCGGCCCGGCGATGGAGAGTTTGTAGAGCCCCGCGGCGGCAACCATCGCACCGTTGTCGGTGCACAGGCGCGGGTCGGGGAAGCGGACCGGAATGCCCGCCTTCTCGGCCCGCTGGGAGAGGAGTTCTCTCAGCCTGCGATTGCGCGCCACCCCGCCCACCACCAGCACCGGATAGCCCCCCAACTCCTGTGCCGCCTTGA
>JALGTT010000312.1 GCA_029821235.1 Candidatus Hebobacteria bacterium
ACGCGGCGGCGGGCGGCGGCCTACTTCTGGGAGCGGGAGCGTTGGGACTACTTCCAGGTGGTGGTCACCGGCACCGACCGGCTCCATCACTTCTTGTGGCGGGCGGTGGACCAAGCGGACGACCCGCGGCACGACCGCGCGCTCGCGTACTACCAGGCCGTGGACGAACTCATCGGCGAGATGTGGGACCGATTCCATCAAGGCCAGTCGGCCGACCGGGAGGGAGAGGGGGTTCTGCTGCTCTCGGATCATGGCTTCTGCGAACTCCGGCAGGAGGTGAAACTCAACGCCTGGCTGCGGGAGCAGGGCTATCTGGACTACGAGAGCGAGGCTCCGAAGTCGGTGGCCGAGATAGCCGAAGGCACCCGTGCCTTTGCCCTGGATCCCGGCCGCATTTACCTTAACGTGAGAGGGCGGTTCGGGAAGGGTTGCGTGGAGCCCGAGGCGGCGCCCGCGCTGCGGGAGGAATTGGCCGCGCGGCTGAAGGAGTGGAGCCATGAGGGGAGGCCCGTGGTGACGCACATCTTCACCCGGGAGGAGGCCTTCCATGGGCCGCGGGTGGAACTGGGGCCCGACCTGGTGGTGCTGGCCCGGCGGGGGCTCGACCTCAAGGGCACCACGCGCGGCGACGAGGTGTTCACCGCCACGCATTTCCAGGGAATGCACACCTGGGACGACGCCTTTGTGTGGAGCCGGCTGCCGGTGCCCGACCAGCCGGAGATCTCCGACCTGGCGGGCGTGATCGAGGAATGGCTGCGCGCTTGACCGCCGAGCCGTGACGGCTGGGCGAAAGGAGAGTGGGGAAATGCGGGAGTTTCATAGGCGCAGTCTGGTGAAAGCAGTTTCTTGGAGAGTGTTGGCCACGCTCTCGACCATGGTGATCGTCTACGCCTTCACTGGCGAGCCGTTGCTTTCCCTGGGTGTGGGCGGGGCAGAGGTGGTAGTGAAACTGCTCCTCTACTACGGACACGAGCGCCTGTGGAACTGGATTCCTTGGGGAAGACTGCGCCACCCTCTCTCCGGCCTCGCGGTGAGCCGGGAACTCGAACCCGAGCACCTGGACGAAATCCGCACCAGGTTGGAGGAGCTGGGGTATCTGTAGCACACGCCTGCCCGCCCGCGTGCGTCAAAGAGGCCGGCCGACGCTCACGTACTGGAATCCCAGAGCAGTAACCTGCTCCGGCCGATAGATACCCCGCCCGTCGAAGATCACGGGCCGGCGGAGCAAGTTGCGCACCCGCTCCAGGTCTAGCAGTCTGAACTCGTTCCACTCGGTGGCGATGACCAGCGCATCGCCGTCCCGTGCGGTTTCGTACGCGTCGGCGCAATAGGTGATGTCGGGCAACACCTTCTTCGCCAACTCCATGGCCGCCGGATCGTAGGCCCGCACGCGCGCCCTCTCCTCCTGCAGGGCCTGCAGCAACTCGATCGCCTTGCTGTCGCGGATGTCCTCGGTATCCGGCTTGAAGGAAATCCCGAGCACCCCGATCTCCTTGCCCTCCAGTCCGCCCAGCACTGTCTTCATCCTCTGGACGAATCTCGGCACCCGTTGCTGATTCACCTCCATCACGGCCTTCAACAGATCGAACTCGTATCCGACCTCCGCGCTGGCCCCTGCCAGCGCGGCCGTGTCCTTGGGGAAACATGAACCGCCATATCCCAGCCCGGGATTCAGGTAGTGCCGGCCGATGCGCGCGTCGGCGCCGAGCCCTTTGATCACCTGGGTGATGTCCGCTCCCATCTGTTCGCAGAGATCGGCGATGCTGTTGATGAAGGAGATTCGCATCGCAAGATACGAGTTGGCCGCGTACTTCACCAACTCGGCGCTGTTCACGTCCATGAAGAGCATGGGGCGCTCCAGGGGAGCATAGAGCTGGACCAGCTTCGCCGCTGCGTCCCGATCCGTGCATCCGATCACCACTCGGTCCGGATTGAGCGAATCGGCAATCGCCGCCCCCTCGCGCAGGAACTCGGGACAGGATGCGACTTCGAACTGCCTGCTGGGGCATGTCTCCTCCATCGCCTCCCTCACGCGGTTGCCACTGCCCACCGGCACCGTGCTCTTGGTGACCACCAACGCGCCTTCATCCAGGTGGGGCGCCAGACTGCGCGCCGCCGCCAGCAAATTGGTCAGATCCGCCCGGCCGTCGGCCCCAGTCGGCGTGTCGACCGCGATGAACACGATCTCCGACCCCGGTATCGCCTCTGCGTACTCCGCGCTGAACTTCAGCCGCCCGGCCTCCTGATTTCGCTCCATCATCTCAGACAAACCGGGCTCGAAGATGGGTATCCGGTTTCTCTTCAAACCCTCCACCTTTGCTCTGTCAACATCGAGACAGATCACCTCGTTTCCCAGGTCCGCGAATACCGCCGCGGTCACCAA
>JALGTT010000313.1 GCA_029821235.1 Candidatus Hebobacteria bacterium
ACTGGGCCTACTCTGAGATCGGAGAAATGCGCTGGCTCGGCGTTGTTCACGGCTACTCTGTCATTCCGCCGATCTTCCGGCCACAAGTGCCGGTCACTCGGGCTCAGATGGCAGTCTTCCTCTGCCGGGCCTACTTGATTCCGGGCGTGGACTCCCCGACGCCTAGTTTCGCCGATGTATCGCCCGACCACTGGGCATACCGGTACATAGAAGCGCTCCACGCAGCAGGCATCGTGCAGGGCTATCCAGGCGATGGAGATGAGCTGCCCCTATACTGTCCTGACTTCACCGTGAGTCGAGACCAGATGGCCGTGTTCCTCATGCGTGCGACAGGACTTGAGCCGCTAGAGACGTCGGAGATGCCATTTGCGGATGTTACACCTGACCACTGGGCCGCACCCGCCATCGCCGCGATCAAGGCGGCGGGTATCACCCAAGGTTATCCGGGTGATCCGCCGACCTATCACCCGTATGATACGGTGACGCGAGACCAGATGTGCGTCTACGTGGATCGTGCTTTGCGGTGTCCGCCGAATGAACAACAGTAGTGAGGCTGGGGCAAGCCGAGACAGTGACTCTTTCTAGCGAATAGGAGGAAACATAGACGATGAAGCGTGCTAACCTGGGAAGTCTCTCATACGCATTGCTCACTTGTTGCGTAGCAGTCCTATCCGTTGCGCTCGTGGCCGGCTGTGGAGGAGGCGGGGGAGGTGAAGAGCCGACGATTCAGAAACCCCCCGTTCCGCCATGGAGGCTGAGCTTGTATGAGTCAGGGAAGAGCTCTCCAATCGCGGAAGGAACACTGAAGGTGGAAAGAGCTGGCTACGTGATCCAGCTCAGTGACAAGGCTTCTGACAAAGTAACCATCTCTAAGCGGAACGTCCGCCGAAAGGGCAAACTGGTTTCAGTCCCTGTAACTCAGTCCAAGAACGAAGTCTTCCTCGGGCGTGAGTTCCGGCACATGTTAGACGATATCTCTAGTGGTGCAGCTACGGAACTTCGCTCTGCAGACCGAAAGTACACCTACGTGTTGCGGCCGGACAACTCTTCCGCAAAGGCCACATCGGACTCGGCATCGGCAAGCACGGCCAGCGACCAGCAAGAGTGACACGGATTGCCCTGGACACAACACGAGGATATGGGAGAATCAGGCTGGATCAAGGCTGACTGAGTGGCCGGAAAAGGAGCTGGCGAGACAGACTGATCACTTCTGAGCCTTCGGCGAATGGTTGAATCGTCAGCGTTTACGCACCTTATGTGCCGGATAATCCCTTGTAAGTATGGACATGCAGGAGGCCCCCAACAGGGCCTCCTCGCCTTCTGTGTCACGGTGAAAGCAATGATTAGGGATCTGTTCTCAAGCGCGTTCTCCCACGACCTATGCATGTCTCCATCCGCGATGCACTTCCCGTGCCCATGAGGCATTCCCTGGGCCCATTCCTTGGCTGTAGTCGCGGACCGGCCCACGCCTACCGTGCCTACAGCCAACTGCGTCACACCATAGCTTCGGTGGGACGATTGGGCCGGTTTCTGAAGCATGAGAGACGTTTGATCACGAAGGAGAGCGGCGGACGCGGCGCGAGCCCAGTGGTAAGAGAGGATTTCGACACCTCAACTTCCCCAGCGCTTGACGCCATTGGAACGTCGTCCGGGCTGGAGACGTGTAGGTCGCGCAGGCTCTGTTCGGGGGGAATGTCGAACCTCATCAGCTGGTCGCAGGTTCACATCGAGGTCGCAATAGATGGCTTCATGGTCCTCCCCTGCCCCTATAACAACCTGCGACCTACCCGCGTTTCCGGAGCGGTTCGACTGCTCTCCGCCGCAACCTGTCATCCTCCCACATGGCGTCCAGGGTTCTCCCGATGACTTCAAAGGGTAACTGCCACATCCAGCGTCGGGCGCGCAGTTTCCCTAAGGCGGCCAATCCTGCCCCCGCTATGGCCGCGTGTTGATTTTTCCGCCGCCAGCCGCAGTGCGGCGCGTAGGTCTCCCCTCAGCAACAGGATCGGAACGGGGCGTTTTCGGCCTTCCACCCTCTCCCCCGTCACCTCGATGCGCTCCACCACCCGAGTCAGGACACTGCGCACCGAGTTCACTCGCCCCTTCTCCGCCAGCCCCCGCAGGCCCGAGACGATCTGGCTCAGAGTCGCCGGCAGGCTCTTCAGCGCGGACAGGTCCCCCCGACGCTCCGCCTGGGCCAGCTCGGCCCGCAGCGTCGCCCGTCTCGCCTCCGCCTGCTCTATCTCTCTCCGGATGTCCTCCACCAGCACCCCCGCCTTGAGCGCCTCCACCAGCCGCTCAATCTCAGTTTCCACCTGGGCGATTCGTTTTCGCAAATCGCTGAGCCGCTTCGCCGCGGCCTGCCGCCGCGCCCGATCGGCCACTGAGCCGCTTCGCCGCGGCCTGCCGCCGCGCCCGATCGGCCAACCATCGCTTGCGTACCCCCTCGATCACCTCCTCCAGCACATCCTCAGAGTAGACTAGGTCCTGCAGCGCCTGAAGCACGCACGCTTCTGCCCTCTTGGCACTCACCGTCACCCGAGAGTTGCAGACAACTTCTCCGCGGTTCAGTCGAGCGGAGCAGGCGTAGGTATCCGCCCCGGTCAGCACCATGCGGGCCCCGCACTGGGAGCAGACCAGCAGGCCACTCAACAGCCGGCGTGATCTCTTGTGGCAGGACATCCCGCCGTTCCTTGCCGATCGCTCAGCCTGCCGGCGCTTCACGCGTTCCCACAGCTCGTCAGAGACGATTCGCAAACTCTCCACCTGAGTCACCACCCACTCGTTCTCAGGGAGGTTGCGCCGCACACGCACGCCGTCTCGATCCGGGTCTCGAAGCCAGGTGCTGCGGTTCCAGAC
>JALGTT010000314.1 GCA_029821235.1 Candidatus Hebobacteria bacterium
CCCCCGCTCCGCCTCCGACGGCAGTGCAGGCCCCTGTCCCCGCGGGGGCGAACGGCGCCCAGGCGGCTCCCGCGGCGCAAACCGCACAGGCGCCGCAGATGACCGCGCAGGGCGGGGCAGCCGCGGCTCAGGCGACGGAGAAGACCCACCCCGGAGCCTGCGGCAGGCCTGTGGCGTGTGAGGGGAGAGACTGCGCCACCTGCCCGCTGAACCCCGCAAACCAAACCGCGCGGTAGCATCCGCTCCCGCGCCGAGAATCTCAGCACGCGCTGCCTCCCGGAAACCGCCCCCCAACGGCGACGGGGGGCAGCGCCGCGTGCGGGCACGGCAAGCGGGGATTGCGGAGCGGCGGGCATGACCCGCGGGTTGCCGGTCTTATTGATGGCGACGCGCTTCGCAAGCGTCGCCGAATGCGTTCCTTCGCTTCGCTCAGGACAGGCCTCGCGCTATTACGGCCGAGCGCCTGCGGCGCTCGGGCTCGGAATGACAGGGAGGAGGGCGGCAGAGAAGGATGAATGGTCGGCGGCACAAGCCACAGGAAAGGATGCCGGCCCTGCGGGCCGGGCGCAGGTTGGGGAACCTGCGCCACTGGCGGGCATGGGTATGCCCGCCCTACAGCACGGCGGGGTGCGGAGACCCCGCCCTTGTATGTTGGTGAGGGAGGCTTTGGCTGGCTTGGGAAAGCCAGCCCTACAGAACGGCAACACGGCGAGGTGAAACAGCGCAAAAAAAGGCTTGCGCATAGCATGAAATGGCATTCCCATCGCGTAGCCGGGCCGCTAAACTGCAAAATCAGGCCCGCATCGTCGGGCCGGAGAGCGGCCAAACGCGGCGGGAAGGGAGGTGAGGACGACTGGCGGACCGTCGGGGCGCTCGTGCAGGATGCGTGCATTCCACTAAAGTGAGGGGTAAGCGAAGCATGCGTAAATGGCTGTTGTTCCTGTTGGTGTTGGTCGGCATTTCCCTGGCATCTCTGGCCGCGGCGACGGAGTATCACGTCGGGTCGGGCCAGCAGTACGCGACTATGGACGATCTCTTGGCGGCGGTGACTCTCGGCGACAACGACATCGTGTGGGTGCATCCCGGCACTTATGCCAACTTCTGGGTGAGAGAGGGCGGCGGAAGCAGCCGCGACGCGGCGGTCCAAATCCGCGCCTGGGATCCCAACAACAAACCGATCTTCGACGCGGCGGGGGATAGCAACTGCGCGCAGTTCGAAGACCCGGAGGGAACCTTCAGCATGGTCGGCAAGTGGTTCCTGCTGGACGGGCTGGAGATAACCGGCGCGTCGAGCCGGGGCATTTACAACGTGTCGTGCAACATCGTAGTGCAAAACTGCTATGTGCACGACAACCATAATGGCTACATGGGCGGGTGGCACAACGCGCGGGATGAGGAGCGCGGAGACGCCATCTTCGAGCACAACGAGTTCTACCGCAATGGAAGCGGCTCGTTCGCTCATCAACTCTATATGGAGGGGTATATCGCGGAGTTCCGCTACAACTGGGTTCACGAGAATACTGGCGGCTTGTGCTACAAGGATCGGAGCCTGGACTCCGTGGTGGAGTACAACTACCTGGAGCAAGGACCGAACGGCGGCTACGCCATCGAGTTCTGCGGTTTCGACGACAGGGAGATGCCTGACATCCCGCAGTATGCGAAGATGATCGGCAACGTGGTGATCAAGAACGGCGGCGCCAACTCATGGCTCTTCGTGGCCAACGAGCGGAGCGAGGGAAGCCCCAACAAGTACGACGCGATCGGCTACCTGTATATGGTGAACAACACACTCTACTCGGAGAACCACACCGGGCCGATGTTGGGCACCGATGACGGCAGCATCGTCACCGCCCACAACAACATCTTCCACTCCACGACGTGTGACACGCTACTGGAGAAGGTTGATGCGGCCAAGAGCCCGGGGATCGTCCAGACCAGTTACAACAACTGGGTGAAGACCGGCATCGCCGTTCCCGCCGAGTTCACGGACACGGTGTTTGGCACCGATCCTGGCGTGGTGGACGCGTCGTGGCCGCTCGGCGACTTCCACCTCACCGCGGGCTCGCCGTGCATCAATGCCGGCCGCAACGATGTCTCCGACCTGCCGACCAAGGAGTACTCGCATCCGTGCGGCTGGGTTGATCGCTACAGCGACGGCGCGATAGACATCGGCGCGTTCGAGTACCAGGGCGGTCCGCCGCCTCCTCCCACCGCGGACTTCTCCGGCAATCCGACCAGCGGGACGGCGCCTCTGGACGTCGCGTTCACCGACCTGTCCACCGGCAGCCCCACCTCCTGGGACTGGGATTTCGGGGACACCGGCACTTCCACCGCCCAGAATCCGAGTCACACGTACAACGACGTTGGCTCGTACACGGTGAG
>JALGTT010000315.1 GCA_029821235.1 Candidatus Hebobacteria bacterium
CGCGCCGACCCGACCTTCAACTTCACCCGGTAGGGCAGCGCCCGGCCGCGGGCGGCTCTGCCGCCCAGGGAGAGCGAGATGCCCTTCACGCGGTAAGGGAGCAGAGCATAGAGTTTTGGATCGGCCTCCCTCAGGGTGGCCCTGACCGCGCCGACCTCGCCGAGGTAGCGGTGCTCCCTCAGGTCGTACCAGTGTCCCTTCTTCGGGAGTGCCACTCGCACCCTGTCCACGCGGCTCATACCCTCGCGCAGCACGTAGTTGCTGGTGCCGTCCGCGCTCTCCCGGAACTCGCCGCAGGTCTCCTTGAGAAGCCCCACTACTTCGACTCCGCCCCCGCGCCACGATACCCGCTCGACGCCCACCGGGTGCGCGCCCGTCGGGGCGCGGACTTCGACGCGGGGGGTGATGCGCGCTTCGCGGAGCGCCTCCAGCAGGCGGTCCCGCGCAACCCCGCCTGCTTCGCCCAGGCGGTCCTTGGGGTAATCGGTCAGCCACTGGTGGGCGCAGATCGCCCGCCCCTTGCCGTACCGCCCGACCGCGAACAGGTCGTCGAGAGCGCCCTTCGGGCGGCGCTTGCCGTGCTCGTCGGTGACCCCGGGCCGAACATCGGCGATTACCGTGCCGCCGCCCTTCACGAAGGCGCGGATGCGGGCCGCCTCCCGGTCGGAGAGAGCGATCGAGCCCGGAAGCACCAGCACCCGGTAGCCCTGCTTCTCCAGGCCTCCCGTCTCCAGTTCCTCGTAGGAGAGGTAGTTGTACTGGTAGCCGACGTCCTCCAGGAGCTGCCCCCAGGCGACGCGGTTCTGCAGGAAGCGTCTGAAATCCGGCGAGGATCGCGAGCCGTATTCCAGCTCGCCCTCCCGGTAGGTCATCCAGCCGTCCTGCACCCACCACACGTGGCCGCTGGCCATCGAGTAGTGGAGCGCGATCTTGTCGTGGGCCCTGGTCATCTCTGCCACCACCCGGCACAGACCCTCGCCGCGCAGTTGCCCGAAGGTCCGCTCGAAGGACTGTCCCTGCGCGTTCAAGGTGAGGTCCGGGTCAATGAAACTGTAGCCCCAGAAGATGGAGGCTCCCCGGTGGCTGTGGAAGAAGCGGTGCCAGATCTCGTACTCCAGCGGCACTCCGTCAATGGCATAACCGGTAAACCCGGTGAGGATGAGATTGGGGTTGAAGGAGCGGTGCATCTCGTCCTGGCCGCCCCCGGAATACGGCTGCAGGTAGTCTATGATCTGGTCTATCTTCCACCAGTCACACCCATTGTGCGAGCCGGGGGTCTGGGTGCCGGAGATGGTTACCAGCCCGCCCGGGTCCACTCGCTTGGCGATGCCCACCGCGTACCGGAAGGCGTCGGCGAGGCTGCGGTTCATGAACAGCCGGTGGTCCACCCATGGGGTGGCCGGCATCACTCGCTCCCACGACCGGTAGTTGGTCCCCCACTCCTTGTTCAGGGCCGAGAGGCTGCGGTACTGCTTTCGCAGCCACTTGCGGAACTCGGCCAGCGTGGCCGGGCTCCAGCAGAGGTCGAGCGCGTCCTCGTAACACGTGACGGAGGACTCGTCCGCCAGGTAGTAGGCCAGAGGGCTGTACTTGAGGATGGGGGGGATGCCCTTGCGGAGCGCCGCCGCCACCGGCTTGCGGAAGTCGTCGGTGTGGAAGCAGGGCTCCCGCACGAGATACTTGGTGTTCCTCGTCCTGCCGTAGGCCGCCCGTCGGCGAAGGTAGTCATAGCGCCGATACCAGTAGATGCCGAACCCGGGGGGATGGAGCGAAACGGTCAGGGAGAAGTTGAGGTGGGTCTCCGAGGTGCTGGTGATTCCGGCCCGCCGGTACTGGTCCTCCAGCGCGTCCGTCCAGGGCCACACGCCGTGGTGGAGCCAGGGAAGGATCACCTCGTAGTCCTGCCACTTGCGCCGCGGCGCGGTGAGCGCCACCTCCGCGCGGGCCGAAGCGATGCGGCGCTTCCCCTCCATCAGAGTGCAGTGCACCCACCCGATGTTGGTGAGCGCGTGCGAGCACTTCACGCGGAACGTCCGTCCACCGGGGCGGACTCCTGCGACAGCAGCCTTCCCATCTGGTCCCATAGCTCGGTCACCAGGGTGAGCCCGTCCAGCCTGCCGGCGAGGCGGGCGCTGCCCGTGAGCGTTCCGCTCGCGCGCACCGCGTCCCCGTCCAGCCTGACTTTGACCACGCGCGCCGGCTGCTTCACGGTGTAACTGGCCGAACCCCAGTCCTGCTTCTTGTTCCCGGTGCTCACGATTACGTCCACGAAATGCCGGCCCCCGTCAGGCAGGGCCTCCCGCCCCGCGGCACCGCCACCTTGCGCTTCAGGGTCGCCTCCGAGTTGCGGGATTCGTCCAGGAACGAGGCGGCGAGTTCCACGCGCTTGGCCGGGCCGGTGTTCGCGAGACGCACCACCACCTTCCCGCGTCCCCGGCCGTCCGCCGAATACTCTGCGGCCGAGGGCGAGACGGCGGCCACCTGAATCTGGGGCTCCTTCCGGGCGGCCCAAATCATCGAGCGCATCAACAGGGAGAACAGGTACTCCCAGAAGTTCTCCGTCAGTTCGCCGCGGCGGGCCTCCAGGTAGGGGAACAGCCCCTCCGCGTGATAGCCCAGCCCGACCACGCGACCCTTCCCGAACTCCCGTACCGCCACCACGGGGCTCTCGTTCTCGCCTACCACCAGCGCCTGCGCGCCTCTGGCCAGGCGGTACTGGTAGTGCTTGAGCGCGGGGTAGGGGAGTGCCTCGAAGGGGATTCCGTTGACGATGAAGTGATCGGCCGCCTTCCGCCACGGCTCTCCGGACATCGCCTCCTTGGGCGGATTCGGGTATCCCTCATCGGTGCCCGCGCCCTCCGCATCGAGGGTCGTGGGCGGAACCCCCACGATGGGGGACAATTTCCAGAGGCTCTTGTCCCGCTGGTTCTCTCCCAGGTGCGGGTGAACGAAGACCAGTCCTTCGCCGCGCTCGACCCGCTGGAAGAGCAGTTTCTTCACATTGTCGGGAAACTCGAACCACCCGCGCACCCCGTGCATCACCAGCACGTCGTAGCGCGCGTCCGCGGCCAGTTCCTCCTCCAGCACCGAGAACGCCAGCGAGTAGTCCTTCGGGTGCAGGCTGTCCATCGCGCCGTAGCGCCCCAGCGACCACTTGTTCACATCCCAGCGCGGGTCTATGGAGACCGCGCGCCCGGTGATGGTGAGTCGCTGCATCAACTCCACCACGGTGCGCCCCTCGTTCACCGAGGCCAGGAAGAGCGCGCGAATGGGGCCCTGGACATACGGGTCCGCCCACTTCACGTGCGGGGTGACTACGTCGGCGAGGTAGCGGGAATCCCACCTCGCGGGGGTCTGTGCCAGGGACTTCTGATTTCGTCTCACCTTGCTGCCTCCCATCGGCGATGCCGTCGCGGTATTCCCCCCTTCCTTCTCACCGCGGGCGACGCGCTCCTTCCGCAATCACCGCGGCCATGTGCGCGTCGTTCGAGAGGAGATCAAGAGGCGGCCGGGCGGCACCTCCTGGACAGCAAGAAGAGCAATACGGCCTCCAGCGCCGCGAGTGGCGCGAGGCTCCACAGCCCCGGCAGCCCGAGCAGTTTTCCCAAGTTGCCGTGGAGCAGTTCCCCTCTCGCGAACGGCCCCAGGGAGGCGGCCAGCGGGGTGACCAGGTCCTCGGGAACGAACGGGCTGCGCGCGGTGACCGCGAGCATGAGCGCGGCCGAGAGAATGGCGAGCGCCTTGAAGAGGCGCGGCCATCTCTCCGCGGCGGGCGCGGCCGCCAGCATCAGCAGGGGAACGGCCGCGATCTGGTAGCGGGGCCCGTAGACGCTCCCCGCGGTCCAGTTCTCGTACCCCGCGCTCATCAGCAGCACCCCGAGCCACCCGGCCGCGATGAAGGCCGCCTCCGCCCGCCACCGCCTCCAGAGAAACACCAACCCCGGCAGGGCCAGCATCAGCACCGGGCTGCCGTGGAACAGCCCCCGCCAGGAGCCGAAGGTGAGTTGATACAGCGGATAGAGTCGGGGCAGGTGGACGCCGAGCAGCCCGGAAGTGTGGCGGGCGCGGAAGGCCTCCTGCACGTGATACACGTGCGGGAAGGTGAACGGGTTGCCGAAACTCGACCAGTTGGCAATGAGTTGCGGCGAGATGCCTGCCAGGAAGACCAAGGCCATCGCCGTCGCCCGCGCCGCCAGTACGCCTGCCGGCGCGGGCCGCCCCGCGGCGCGCCCGCTCGCCACCCACACCCCGTAGCCGGCAAGGAAGAGCGTGAGGAAGAGAGTCGTGAAATCCGAAATCGCCCCCAGGCCGGCGATGAGCGCGGCCGCCAGCGCGCGCCCCCAAGACCAGCCCTCCCGCTGTCGCCACAGTAGGAGGAAGGCGACGAAACAGCAGAACGCGCCGAATTGGTGCCCGAACAGCGCGGTGGAGTAGGGGAGGGCGAGCGTCCCGAAACCATAGGCGAGGGCGACCCACGCGCGCAATCCCGCGGACAACCCCAGTTGGGCCAGGAAGAGATAGAGCAGCGCGCCCAGCAGCCAGTTGGGCCAGGAAGAGATAGAGCAGCGCGCCCAGCAGGGCGGAGGGGAGCGCGTTGGTGACCAGATTGGCGATGCGCAGGGCGAGCATCATGGAAAAGAGGGGGTTGCTGCCAGTGCGCGGAATCAGCCGCACGCTCAGCCAGTACACAGGAACCGCGACCAGGCTCGGGCCGACCAATTTGTCGCTGTAGTAGTGCCCGCGGTAGAAGGCCTCGTCGCCCGTCCACTGGTGGTACTTGTCTATCGCCAGGGTGTGATCCTCG
>JALGTT010000316.1 GCA_029821235.1 Candidatus Hebobacteria bacterium
TCCTTCGCCAAGGCTTCGGAGCCTGAAGTATCCCCGCCCTACAGCACGGACGGCGGGGCAACAAGATTGCCCCGCCCTACAGAACGGCCGCGCCGCGAGGAACGAGCGGCGGGCATTCTCAGGCTACCTGGGAGCCGCCCCGTCGGAGTCTCACCTCACCTTGTCCTCCCATTGCTCCGGCGCCAGACCACGGTAGTGCATCTCTCCTTGGTAGATCTCGCCCACCACACGGCGCGTCATTGTGCTCGCGTAGTACGCGGCCGCGGCCGTGACCCCAAGGAGCAGCAGACAAACGAGGGAAGTCAGCAGCAGTAGAAACGCCAGCGATGTGCCGACGTATTGTCGGACGAAGCCGGCGCGGGCACGTTGGTGCTCGCGTCTGCGGTATGCGCGCACCACGGCCGCGGCGGCGATTCCGAGGACGGCCACCAGCACTGCCACGCACACCACCGCGACGCCAGCGATGGCGCTCGGCTCATCTCCGCTCGAGACCAGGCCGCTTATCCCCACTGCCGTCACGGCACCGATCATTCCACATACCACCAACACCACCACCCAGCCCCAGGACAGCCGCTCGACCGCCTCGGGCGGCGCGCCCCTGGACCTCATCACCAATCCCGTCAGCGCCAACAGACCCGCGAGCCCGAGCAACAGGCCGGCTGCCTCGCCGGACACTCTTATCCCCTCTGGGTATTGTTTCCATGTCATCCACTCACCCATGCTGTCCCCGGTCGAAGCCCGCGCTGCCGCACTCCATTCCTTTCTCAGTCTTGCAGTGCGGATGATCGAATCCGCAAGGTCATCCCTGCCATGTTGGCGGAGGTAGCGGGTCAGTTTCTCTCGTTCTGCGGTCCGTAACGCCTCCCAGTACGGGTCGTGCGTGTCAGGTATGGTCTCCGCCTCCGGCTTCGCTATCCCTTTTGTCGCGGCTCGCCTCTCGGCATCGGTCAACCTCTTGCTGGCCGCCACTCCCCACAGTGCCTCCCCCACCAGCGCGTCAATGAGTGCGTCGCTGTCGCGCCACATGCGCTCCCCCATGTGCAGCAGCGACTCACGGAGGAGGATGGCACGGTCGTGATCGCCCTCGCGCTCCGCGATGAGCGACATTCCCAGGAGCACGCGCGCCATCTGCCGGAACTCGCCGAAGGATTCCACCGGGGCCACCAACTGGGCGACAACGGCAGCGTAGAAAGGAGGGAGGTGACTCTCTGCGGTCTTGTGGGCGGAGGTCTGTACCGCTCTTGTGTAGAGCGTGAAACGCGTCTTTGCCAGCGATTGGCGTAGGAACGCGCGCGCTCGTTCGTCATCATGTGCAGCGAATGCCAGATAGGCGCGCAGGAAATCCGCGGCCACGTTGTCCGGATCGAGTTCTGCGACGCGATCGAGGGCCTGCTGTGCCGTTTCCAGGGCGGCGCGTTGGGAGGGAGTCAGCGGCTTCTCTGTGATGGCGACATCGGTTATAAACGCCTCCATCTCTTCCCGGTTCAGGGGCACTTCCGGGAGTTGCTTCAGGGCATAGATCATGTGCGGCGCGGGGTCCTCGGGAGCCAGACCTGCGGCGTGTCGGTAGGCTTCAGCATCCGGCTCAGGCTCTGCCGCCAGCGCCGCCAGCCATGCTCGATAATCATCAGGGCGATCCATTGCCCACTCGTCAAAGTGCGGATCATACAGGGCAGGCCTGAACGCCGTGAGCGCCATGACGCGCAGGTAGGGCACTGCCAAGAGCGCTGCCAGACTTGCGCCAATCGCCATCAGCGAGATCCGGGTGATGCTGCGGAGACGCATTGCGGTCCCCCTTTGTTGCTCTTGACCGGATTATCTCCCGTTATGTGCGTCTTCGTCAAATCGGCTTCGGAGGAGAGGCAGATCGGTGAGAACAGTGCTATAGGCGGGGCGCGGAGACCCCGCCCTATCCGCCTTCGCCGAGGCTACGGCGGACAGGCAGCATGGCCACACCGGTATGGATTGATGGCGACGCGCTTCGCAGGCGTCGCCGGACGGATTCCTCGCATTATTACGGCCGGGCGCCACAGGCGCTCGGGCTCGGAATGACAGGGAGGAGGGCGGCGGGCGTAGGCACCATACTTCGCCAAGGCTATGTATGGCACGCAGCCCGGTCTACAATGCGGCCACAGGCAAGGGTGCCTGTGCCACTGGCGGGGATATACCCGCCCTGCAAGACGGCCGCGTTTGAAGTGACACGGCCCGCAAGAGAAGGTGCGTTTTGTAGGGCGGGCATACCTTTGCCCGCCTCGCAAGCGGAGCTTGCGAAAGGTGGTTCGGTTGTGTGAGGTGGTTTGGCGGGGATTGGCCTCCTTCGCCAAGGCTTCGGAGCCTGAAGTATCCCCGCCCTACAGCACGGACGGCGGGGCAAC
>JALGTT010000317.1 GCA_029821235.1 Candidatus Hebobacteria bacterium
ATCAACTACTACCCTATCTTCCATGTCGCACGCGAACTGCTTTGCCGCACGCCGACGAGCGCCGACCTTGTGGCCGGTATCCAACGACTCATAAGCGCCGCTTTAGAGATTGTGGAGTTGCGTGCTGCGCGGCAGCATGACCTGATGGGCCGCGTCTACCACCGGCTCTTGCACGAGGCGAAGCACCTTGGCGCCTACTACACCTCCATCCCCGCCGCAACATTGCTGCTCAAGCTTGCGCTCAACAAGGACGCATGGGAGGATGTTGAGTGGGCCAATCCCGGAGCAGTTGGCGCCTTCCGCATCGCCGACCTGGCGTGTGGCACGGGCACGCTTCTTATGGCCGCTGCCGATGCTGTGGTGGATAATCACGTGCGTTCCTGTGTGGAGGAAGCAGCCAAGCCCGATGTTGACGGGTTGCAGCGGGCTCTCATCGAACAGTCCATCTGGGGCTTCGACGTGCTGCCCTCGGCCCTTCACCTCACCGCATCCACATTGACCCTGCGCGCGCACCTCATCCCCATCACTGGCACGAATCTGTATTCACTGCCACTCGGAGGCCCCCACCACCGCCTGGGCAGTCTGGAGTTTCTCAGGAGCATGAACATACCGGTCCGGCGCGACCTGTTTGGGGGAGAGGATGCCGCCAGGCGGGTAACCGGCAACGGGATCGCCGCTCCCGTGAACCTGTCGCTTCCGTATGTGCACTTATGCGTGATGAACCCGCCGTTTACCCGCAGCGTCGGCGGGAACCTCCTGTTTGGGAATCTTCCCAAGCGCAGTCAGATGCAGCACCGACTCAAGCAGCTTGTGGACAAGAAAGGGCTCTCCGCCAGCATCACCGCCGGCCTCGGGTCCGTGTTCGTGGGGCTGGCCGACCGCCGGGTGGGACACGGCGGACGCATGGCGCTCGTACTCCCCCGTGCCTTGCTGTCGGGTGTAGCCTGGGGCAAGACACGGGAGCTTCTCCAACACAACTACCATCTTGAGCACCTCGTGGTCTCGCACGAGCCGAATCACTGGAACTTCTCGGAGAACACCAACCTCAGCGAAGTGCTTGTCGTGGCGCGGAAAAAGCGGAAAACGCGCGAGGAGAGCGGTCGCGTTATCTGTGTCAATCTCTGGCGCAACATGTCCAACTCCATCGAGGCGCTGTCCATCGCCAGCCAACTACAGGAAAACCACATTCCCGACGTTCTGGATGAGCAAGGAGCGCTACATCTGCGGCTGGGCACCACGAAGGTTGGAGAGGCCATATCGCTGCCTCAGTCACTCCTTGCCGAGGGCTTGTGGCAGTTCGGTTGCGCCTTTGCGCAAGTGGACTTGACCAGGGTCTTCCTGCATCTCAACCGCGGCGCATTGTGGCTCCCCGGCGTACGCGGCGAGGTAGCAGTGCCCCTTGCGCCTCTTGCTTCGCTTGCTTCCCTTGGTCCAGACAGGCGGGGTGTATATGATGCGTTTCGCAACACCAAGGAGGCCACTGCCTACCAGGCATTCTGGGGTCACGATAGTGAAAGAGTTGTCAGCATGGCACAGGAACCTAACCAGTTTCTCGAACCTCTGGTTTCGCCACGCCCAAAAGGGCACATCCGAAGTCCAGACTCACTGTGGCCTTTGGCCGCGTGCCTCTTGGTGGCAGAGGGCCTCAGGTTGAATACCATGCGCGTGACTGCCATCCGGGTGAGCAGACCCGCGCTATCAAATGTGTGGTGGACAGTCCGCCTCTCTGAGACTGAACCCGGTTGCGCGGAGAAACTGCTTGCGCTGTGGCTGAACTCGACTCTGGGCATACTCACGCTGTGCGGCTATCGTGAGGAGACAGCGGGTGCCTGGGTTGGCTTCAAAAAGCCCATCCTGAAGGAGATGCCAGTACTAGATATCTCAGCGTTGGATACCGACCAGCGCGCCTATTTATGTGAGGCCTACGACCGAGTTGCCGAATCTCCCCTCAAGCCGTTCCCGGAACTGGCAACCGATCCGACCCGCCAGGCGATAGATGATGCACTATGCCATGCTCTGGGATTGCCTGACCTCTCAATACTGCGTGAACTTCTGGTGCGGGAACCAATACTGTCCCTCAGCCTACAGCCCCTTACTCAACAACCCGAATAGCCGTGCGAGACTTGCATCCCCGCTACATCCGGCCAAGGCTAGCAAACCCACCTTGACTCGAACAAGCGTTCGTGCTATGATGGTGGCAGGGTGATGAGAATGGCTATGTTCACAGGTGAAGTAGCAGACGTGCGCGAGCGGAGTCTGAAGTACTGCACGGGCGATGGCCTGGACCTCGGACCCGGCCCCTGGAAACTGCGCCAAAGTGCGATAGGGATTGACTGGAAGCGCTGGAACGAGGACATCAATATCCAGGGCA
>JALGTT010000318.1 GCA_029821235.1 Candidatus Hebobacteria bacterium
CGCGGCAGTGCCAGGCCGATTTGACACCAGCGATGCCTACCTGATATGGTCTTTTGTGTGAATCGAACGGCGGGGGGCCCGGGGGTGAAACGCCGCTCAGGGACCCGCCGAGAAGGCCGTGTCCGCTGTGTCCCTCGACGAGCATCCTCTGCAGCGCCCTCTCGTGTTACCATCGCGGCGGTGACGAAATGACCCGTTGCCCGCTCTGCGTCGGTGTTCAGACATTCCTCGTGACATCACGGTTCCGAGGTCCCGTGCGCGGCGACGACCCGGAGCAAGGAGAAGGTTACTATGTGTGGGATCGTGGGTGTCGTCAAGTCTGACGAATGCCGGACGGTGCAGGAGATGTTGTGGAGCTGTTGGGGCACCGGGGGCCGGCTGACTCTATGATCTGCCGCGACGAACACGCCTGCCTCGGGCACGCCCGGCTCTCGATCATTGACTTGTCCGGCGGCCGGCAGCCCATGACCGATGATCGGGGCGCCAGGCGCGTGGTGTTCAACGGCGAGATCTACAACTATCGGGAGTTGGGCCGCGACCTGGGGGAGGCGCAGTTCCGCACCGACAGCGACACAGAGGTGCTGCTTCACCTCGCCGCCGGCGAACGGGCTCCTGCGGACTGGGTGAGCCGCCTCGACGGCATGTTCGCCTTCGCGGTGGTGGAGGGAGACGTCATCACCCCGGCGCGCGACCCGCTCGGCACCAAACCGCTCTACGTCGGCCGCCACGACGGCGCGCTGGTCTTCGGCTGGGAGATCAAGGCGATGCTGGTCGCCTGTGACGAGGTGAGCGAGTTCCCGGCCGGCCACGTCTACACCAGCGAGACGGGCCTTCGCCCCTATTTCGACCTGGAGCCGCCCGCGGAGACGGTGACCGAGGCGGACCGCGCGGAGCGCGGCGTGAGCGCCCGGCTGGCGGAGGCGGTGCGCAAGCGGTTGCTGGCCGATGTTCCCGTGGGCGTGTTCCTCAGCGGCGGCCTGGACAGCAGTCTCATCGCAGCCTTCGCCTCTCGGTACAAGCAGCCCCTGGACTCTTTCGCGGTGGGCACGGACGACAGCGAGGACTTGGCGCGCTCGCGCGAGGTGACCGACGAGTTGTTCGCCGGGTACGAGCACCTCAAGGCGATCGCGCGGGACTCGCTTCAGGATGAACTCCACCAGATCACGCTGGCTCTCCACAACACGAACCTCCAGCGGTGTGACCGCATGAGCATGGCGCATGGGCTGGAGGTGCGGCTTCCCTTCCTCGACGTGGACATGGTCCGCTACGCCTTCCAGATACACCGCGATCTCAAGTCGCGAGGGGAGGCGCGGACCGAGAAGTGGATCCTGCGGCGCGTGGCAGAGGGCATGCTGCCCTCCGACATCGTGTGGCGGCCGAAAGAGAAATGCGCCATCGGCTCCGGCCTCGGGGACAGGTTGGCCCGGTTCGCGGAGACCCAGATTGCGGACGAGGAATTCGCGCGTGAGCGCGAGGTGGGGGAGAGCGTCACGCTCCCCTCGAAAGAGGAACTCTGCTACTACCGCATCTTCCGCGAGCGGTATCCGGCCGAGAAGTTGGTGCCCCTGGTGGGACGCAGCCGCAGCGTCTAGGTCCCTTCCGCCGGACCGCGTCTTTCTGGCGGGCCATAGCCCCCTCCGCCCGGGGTCTGCACGATCACCACGGAACCTGCGGGCAGTCTCACTCCCGAGACCTTGGGGGGCAGGGTCTCAGGCGGCCGGCCGGGCCGTATCACTATGTATGCGCCAAGTCCGCCCGGGCCGCCTCCGGCCGCGCCGCGCGCGGGCCGGCGGTGGCGGTCACCGTGGGCGGAGAACACCGCCTCATGCCCCACCACTTTGATGTCCCGGCGCAGCCCAAGTCCGCCGCGGAATCGCCCCTCCCCTCCGGAGCCAGGGATCAATTCGTAGCGCTCGACCAACAGCGGGAACAGGTTCTCCAGGCACTCGACGGGCAGATTGCTGGTGTTGGTGATGTGCACCTGCACCCCGTCGTCTCCGTCCTGGTGGGGGCCGCCTCCGGCCCCGCCCGCGATCGCCTCCACATAGACGTACTCATGTCCGGTGCGGGGATTCACCCCTGAGAAAACGACGGCCGTGCTGGCATCGTTGGCGGGCGCGGGCAGCCGCCCGGGCAGCGCCTGCGCAAAGGCCTCGATTACCCGGCCGGCGACCTGCTGGCAGGTATCGGTGCGCGCCCCCACCGCGGCCGGAGGTTTCGCGTTCAGGATGCAGTGCCCCGGCACGCTCACCTCTATCGCCCGGTGCAGACCGGCATTGGAGGGGAGGTCGGGGTCCAGACTGGCCTTCACCGCGTAGTAGACAGTGGCGAGCAGTGCATTGCGCGGCACATTGATCGCCCCCCG
>JALGTT010000319.1 GCA_029821235.1 Candidatus Hebobacteria bacterium
CGCACACAACTAAACAGGCAATTGGCGGTGACCGCGGAGGAGTAACTGCCGCCCGGCTCCCAGAGAGGACGGCCCTTGGCTGCGAGGCCGACCAGCGTCAGGAGCAGCGAACGTCGCCGCGGGCCGTATCACCGTCCGGGCAAGCCCGTTATCGCTGTCGAGTCCGCCCCGCGCCGCGGCCGGGGTGGAGAATCAAGGTGGTACCACGGGAGGCCCTCTCGTCCTTGGACGGGAGGGCCGTTTCCATGATCGCGTTCCCGCCTGCTTCGCGGGGAAAGCGATCGTCTGCTTTGCTGTAGAGGTGACCGCGATGGCGAAAACCGAACTGGCGAAAACCTATGATCCACATCAGGTGGAGGAGAGACAATACCGGTTCTGGCGGGAGAGGGGTTACTTCCGCCCTCCCGCCAAGGCCGACCGGCCCGAGTCCCCGGCCTTCTGCATCACCATCCCCCCGCCCAATGTCACCGGCTCCCTTCACATCGGACACGCCCTCCAGCACAGCATCCACGACTGCATCGCCCGCTGGCGGCGGATGTGCGGGGACCGGGTGCTGGTGGTGCCGGGCACCGACCACGCCGCCATCTCCACCAACATGAAGGTGGAGCAGGCCCTCGCCGAGGAGGGCGTCTCCCGCCACGACATCGGCCGCGACGGCTTCCTCGAGCGCTGCTGGGAGTGGACCCGCCATTATGGCGGCCAGATCATCCAACAACTCCAGGCCCTCGGCTGCTCCTACGACTGGGACCGGGAGCGCTTCACCCTGGACGAGCGCTACTACCGCGCGGTGCTCGAGGCCTTCGTGCGCTTCTACCGGCGGGGGTGGATCTACCGCGGCCACCGGGTGGTCAACTGGTGCCCCACCTGCGCCTCCACCGTCTCCGACCTGGAGGTCAACCACCGGGACCACACCGGCCACCTGTGGCACATACGGTATCCCTTCGCCGACGGCGAGGGGGGAATCGTGGTGGCCACCACCCGCCCCGAGACCATGCTTGGGGACACCGCGGTCGCCGTCAACTCCCAGGACCCCCGGCACGCCGACCTGGTGGGGCGGGAGGTCATCCTGCCGCTGATGAACCGGAAGATCCCCGTGATCGCCGACGATGTGCTGGTGGACCCCGAGTTCGGCACCGGCGCGGTGAAAGTGACCCCGGCCCATGACCCCAACGACTTCGAGGCCGGGCAGCGCAACCGCCTTCCCTCCGTCGTGGTCATCGGCACCGATGGGCGGATGACCGAGGAGGCGGGTCCCTATGCCGGGCTCGACCGCTTCGAGGCGCGCCGGCGCATCATCGCCGACCTGGAGGCACGGGACCTGCTGGTGAAGGTGGAGGACTACACCTACTCCGTGGGCGAGCACGACCGCTGCCACACCGTGCTCGAACCCCTCCTCTCCGAGCAGTGGTTCCTCCAGATGGACGAACTCGCCAAGATGGCGGCCAGGGTGATCGAGGGAGAGGACCCGGAGGTCAAGTATCTCCCCGACCGCTTCCGCACCTACACCCTCCAGTGGCTGGAGAACCTCCGCGACTGGAACATCTCCCGCCAGATCTGGTGGGGGCACCGCATTCCCGTCTACACCTGCACCGCCTGTCGGCAGGTGATGGTGAGGGTGGAGGCCCCCAAGTCCTGCGAAAAGTGCGGCGGGGTGGTGGAGCAGGACCCCGACACCCTGGACACCTGGTTCTCCTCCGCGCTGTGGCCCTTCGCGGTGTTGGGCTGGCCCGATGAGGCCGAACTGCGGGAGTACATGGAGGAGGGGCTTTACCCGACCTCGCTGATGATCACCGCCCGGGACATCCTCTACCTCTGGATCGTCCGCATGGTGATGACCAGCCTCGAATTCACCGGACAGATTCCCTTCCGCCAGGTGCTCGTCCACCCCACCGTTCTCAACCTGGAGGGGCGGCGGATGAGCAAGTCCCTGGGCACCGGCGTGGACCCGCTGGAACTCATCGCCCGCTACGGGGCCGACGCCACCCGCTTCAGCCTGCTCTTCCAGTGCGCCTCCGACCAGGACATCCGCTTCGGCGAGCAGCGCACCGAGATGGCGCGCAACTTCTGCAACAAGATCTGGAACGCCAGCCGCTTCGTATTGATGAACCTCGGCGAGGACTTCCAGCCAGCCGGCGATGTGCCGGCCCTCGTCCGCGCCTCCGGCTCCCTCGCCGAGCGGTGGATAGTCAGCCGCTACCGCGCGCTGCTGGAGACCCTGGAGACCTCCCTCGGCCGCTACGAGATGGCCCAGGCCGCCCGCGCCCTGCGGTCCTTCTTCTGGTCCGAGTTCTGCGACTGGTTCGTGGAGATGTGCAAGCCCGCGCTGCGCCGGGGAGGGGAGGAGGCCGCGCG